>NZ_JALDWB010000004.1:0-127444 GCF_023110435.1 Streptococcus oralis | reverse complement strand
TAGTCCGTACGGGATTCGAACCCGTGTTACCGCCGTGAAAAGGCGGTGTCTTAACCCCTTGACCAACGGACCTTGAGTTTTTCAACTCTTTCTATTATACCTACTTTTTCCCCTTTGTCAAGAACTTTTTTTCTCTTTATCGAAATTCTGAAAAGATAATGGAAAAGAGCCAGTTAAACTGACCCTATCTATTTGGTTTGACAATTAGTTGCACGTTCCTCTCCCCACCAGTATGGGATCAACTCGGCAACTTTGATTGTTTTTCTTGTTTCGTAGTTCATCATGAACTCCGCTTCTTTATTTTCAGCATTCAATTCTAAGAGAAATTCTCTGCAAGCGCCACAGGGCATACCTGACCCTTCGCCGTAGGGAGGTTTATCTCGAAAGGCAAGGATTTTCTTAACTTTAGTTTGTCCTGAAGATTGATACATATTGAAGAGAGCTGCTCGTTCTGCGCAGAGATGAAAAACGCCACAAGTGCCCTCCATACAAAATCCTGTGAAGATCTGTCCATCTTCTGCTTCTACCGCAGCAACAACATGGTTAGCATAAACAAAGTCAGAAACTTCATGTGGATTGTATAAGGTTCGTGCTTCTTCATACATTTTTTCCCATGTATCCATCGGAAGTCCTTTTTATTTAGAAATCTCTTTCAGCATGTTTTCAATATGCTGGATTGACTTTTCACGTCCGAGTAAGAAAATGGTGTCTGGTAATTCTGGTCCATGCATTTCACCTGATACAGCAATACGAATTGGCATGAAAAGATTTTTCCCTTTAATACCTGTTTCTTTTTGGACTGCTTTGATTTGTGGAAAGATATTTTCTGTCACAAATTCATCGTCTGTCATTGCTTCAAGTTTTGCTTTAAAGGCTTCAAGAACTGTTGGAACTGTTTCGCCCGCCATGACCTCGCGCTCTGCCTCTGTCAACTCTGGGAAGTCTGAGAAGAAGAGGTCTGTCAATGGAACAATCTCATCTACCGACTTCATTTGTGGTTTATAGAGTTCCACCAATTTTTCAGCCTTGTCAGTTAAACGGCCTGCTTCCTCTAAGAATGGTTTTGCCATTTCAAAGATAGTTCTTAAATCTGCATTCTTGATATAATCATTGCTCATCCAGTCGAGTTTCTTCTGGTCGAAGGCTGCTGGAGACTTACTGAGGCGATTTTCATCGAAAAGTTTAATGAGTTCTTCACGAGAGAAGATTTCATCTTCGCCACCTGGGTTCCAACCAAGAAGAGCAATGAAGTTAAAGACTGCTTCTGGTAAATAACCTTTTTTACGGTAGTCTTCGATAAACTGAAGGGTGTTGGTATCGCGTTTAGACAATTTTTTACCCGTTTCAGAGTTGATAATCAAAGTCATGTGACCAAATTCTGGCGCTTCCCATCCGAGCGCTTCATAGACCATGAGCTGTTTTGGTGTGTTGGCAATGTGGTCGTCTCCACGGATAACATGAGAAATTTGCATATCGTGATCATCAATCACAACAGCAAAGTTGTAAGTTGGGTAGCCATCTTTCTTTTGGATAACCCAGTCACCACCGGTGTTGCCACCTTCAAACTCGATATCACCTTTGACTATATCATGCCATTTGTAGATACCAGACTCATTGACAGCCAAACGGACAGTTGGGATGATACCAGCTGCTTCACGTTCTGCGATGTAAGCTACTTTTTCTTCTTCGCTCATGCCAAGATATTCGTTGATGTAGCGAGGTGTTTCCCCAGCTGCTTCTTGACGTTCGCGTTCAGCCGCCAACTCTTCTTCTGTAACGTAAGATTTGTAGGCTTTTCCTTCGGCTAGCAATTGGTCGATGTATTTTTGATACAAGTCCAAACGCTCAGACTGGCGGTAGTCTTCATGTGTTTCTGGGCTTTCATCCCAGTCCATGCCTAACCAACGAAGGTTTTCAAGCTGTGAACGTTCTCCGTCTTCGACATGACGTTTGCGGTCAGTATCTTCGATACGGATGATAAAAGTTCCACCATGATGGCGTGCGTAGAGGTAGTTGAATAATGCTGTACGGGCATTTCCGATGTGTAGTAGTCCTGTTGGACTTGGTGCGTAGCGTACGCGGATATCTTTTGACATAGTTTCTCCTATAAAGTCTCTAGGCGTCTGCCTTTTTGCTTTCTATATTATATCACAAGTCTCGCCTGAGTCCAATGTCTACGAATAAAGAGAGTAAAAAGAGTGGACAAGCCACTCTTTTCTTCTATTACAGACTATAGACGTGCGTTAAGCTCTTTGCTCAATTCTTCAAATCCTGGTTTCCCAAGAAGGGCAAACATGTTGCGTTTGTATGCTTCAACACCTGGTTGGTCAAATGGGTTGATGGCATTCAAGTAACCTGAAAGAGCAATTGCCAATTCGAAGAAGTAAATAGTATAACCAAGAGTGAAGGCATCTTGCTCTGGAAGGGTTACGTACATGTTTGGTACATCACCGTCTGTGTGGGCAAGAAGAACACCGTCAGTTGCTTTTTTGTTTACAAAGTCAACGTCTTTTCCTTGAAGGTAACCAAGCCCATCAAGGTCTTCTTCCAAAGTAGGAATGATCACGTTCTTACGTGGTTTGTCAACACGGACAACTGTTTCAAACATGATACGAGTTCCTTCTTGGATAAATTGACCCAATGAGTGCAAGTCAGTTGAGAAGTTTGCTGAAGTTGGGTAAATCCCTTTTTGGTCTTTCCCTTCTGACTCACCAGCCAATTGTTTCCACCATTCTGAGAAGTATTGAAGTGATGGCTCGTAGTTTACCAAGATTTCAGTAGCGTAGCCTTTACGGTAAAGGATGTTACGAACTGCTGCATATTGGTAAGCTTCATTTTCAGTAATCTTGTCTGAAGTGTAGTCTTTACGAGCTGCATTCGCACCTTCCATAAGGGCTTTGATGTCAGCTCCTGATGCTGCGATTGGAAGCAAACCAACTGCTGTCAAGACTGAGAAGCGTCCACCGATGTCATCTGGAACAACAAATGTTTCCCAACCGTTGGCATCTGCTTCAACCTTAACAGCACCTTTTTGGCGGTCAGTTGTAGCGTAGATACGTTTGTTAGCTTCTTCTTGACCGTATTTCTTAACCAAGAGTTCTTTAAAGACACGGAAAGCAATGGCTGGTTCTGTTGTTGTACCTGATTTAGAAATCACGTTTACTGAGAAGTCTTTGTCAGCTACGTACTCTACCAAGTCAGCAAGGTAAGTAGATGAAATTGAGTTTCCAGCGTAAAGGATTTGTGGCGCTTTACGCTCTTCTTTTGTTTGTAAGTTAGCAAAGTGGTGGTTCAAGAAGTCGATGGCTGCTTTGGCACCAAGGTAAGATCCACCGATACCGATTACAACCAAAACATCGCTGTCTGATTTAATTTGCTCAGCAGCTTTCAAGATGCGGTCGAATTCTTCGCGGTCATAATTTTCAGGAAGGTCCAACCAACCCAAAAAGTCGCTACCAGCACCAGTTCCTTTACGAATCAATTCGTCTGCAGCTGTTACTTGTGCTTGCATGTATTCCACTTCATGTGGGGCAACAAATTTGTCTAAAACTTTTGAATAATCAAATTTAATATGTGACATGATAATCCTCCAATATTTCTTCTTTTCTATCATAACGCTTACCTTCGATTTTTTCAAGCTTTTTTATTGAATTTGCCCAATTTTTATCATAATTCAAACGTTTGCGTAAAAACGCTAAAATACAAAAAATCTGAAAGGACGAATAAAAACGGCTAGATATTCTAACCGTTACAATTCATTTAATAAATACTCAAACAGTTCTAAATTGCCGTCCTCTTCATTGACCAAAAACTCTGGATGCCACTGCAAACCAATGATACGATGCTCGTCTATAGACTCAATCGCTTCCACCGTCTGGTCTCGAGGATCCACCGCTGTCACACGGAAATTAGGCGCCAGATCTTTAATACTTTGACGATGGACTGAGTTGACCTGACTTTCTTTGCCAAACAACTTAGCCACCACGCTTCCTTCTACTGTTTCAATAGAATGAGATGTCCCAAAAGGCAGACCTTGCCAGTGACCTTCAATTTCTTGGTGGAGAGTGCCGCCAAAAGCAACATTGACCAGCTGGACCCCACGGCAGATTGCTAAAATGGGCTTATCCTGACGAAGGGCTTCTTTCAAGAGGGCTAATTCAAACTCATCTCGCACTAGGTTGTAATCATCGCTCTCGATGGTTTTTTTCTCTCCATAAAACTGGGGATGGACATTTTGTCCACCTGTCAAGATGAGTTTGTCGATCATTTCCACATAATCGTGCACAATGGACTCATCTCCAACAGGAATCACTAAAGGGAGACCTCCGACTTGACGAATGCTCTCTGCAAATTTACAGGATACAGATGAATGAATGTTTTTCCCTTCTGCATCTACAGGACATAGATTTGCAGCAACTCCTACAACCGTTCTAGCCATGATGTGTCTCCTTTCGATTTTCTTGCGACAGTCTTATCTTATCACTCCAAACCTTTCCTGTCTAATATGTTTTTTTAAAGACCGTGATAAGTATTTTTTATGGATAAGAAAAAGCTGCCCAATGAGGACAACTTCTTTTTTATTCGAAGACAAATTGATTGTGATACAGTTCTGAGTAGAAACCGCCGAGTTTGAGCAACTCGTGATGATTTCCACGTTCAATGACCTCTCCATCTTTGAGGACAATAATCTGATCGGCATTGAGGATGGTCTTGAGACGATGGGCAATGACAAAACTGGTGCGACCTGCTACTACTGCCTCCATAGCATGCTGGATCTTGCTTTCTGTTACGGTATCGACATTGGAAGTCGCTTCATCTAAGATTAGGACTTGAGGATCTGTCATCAAGGTCCGAGCAATAGAAATCAATTGTTTCTGCCCAGTCGAGAAGATATTTTGCTCATCATCAATAAGGGTATCATACTTATCAGGCAAACTTTCGATGTAGTCATGAATATGAGTTGCCTTGGCAGCTGCTTCGACCATTTCCTGACTGGCATCTGGCACACCGAAGCGTATATTATCCCGAATCGTTCCACTAAACAAGACCGAATCCTGCAAGACAATACCGACCTTGCTCCGCAGGCTATCCAAGTCGTAGTCACGAATGTCTTTGCCATCAAAGGAAATGCTACCTGCATCCACATCGTAGAAACGATTGATGAGGTTCATGATGGTCGTTTTCCCTGAACCAGTCGGACCTACAACTGCTATCATCTGCCCCTTAGGAGCTGAAATGCTAACATCTTTTAAAATCGGCTTGTCTGGCACATAAGAGAAATCAATGTGACTGATTTCAACGCCTTCTCGCAATTCCGTAAAGGTAGGTGCATTTTGCGGGCGAATCTCTTCTTCTGCATCGAACATTTCTTGGATACGATCCGCTCCAGTAAAGGCCAACTGAAGACTTCCCCAACTCGCAGCCACCTGGATAATCGGCTGGTAGTACTGCTGAGAAAATTGGGTAAACATGACGATCAAACCTAGGGCTGTCGTTGTTTCGATACTTGGATCGTTCAGCAAGACAGCCGAACCTGCAAAAATGACGATGGCTGTGTTGACCAAACTCATCCCATTCATAACTGGAAAGAGGATGCCTGAGAACATTCTTCCTTTAAAGGTTGCCTTGCGCACGCGCTCATTTCGCTCCACAAAGCCTGCTACGATGTCGTTTTGAATCCCTTGTACGATAACAGCTTTCTGTCCTGAAATACTTTCGTCCATGTAGGCGTTGAGTTTCCCAACCTCTTTTTGCTGGAGATTGGTGTACTTGCGGGCCATTTTCACGATGAAGACCAGCATGAGAAAGGCCACTGGAGTGCTGGCTACTGTTATCAGGGTTAGCGTCACATTTCTTGAAAACATGACAAAAATCAAACCGATGTAAAGAGCAATATTGCTCATGACCTGAACTAGACTTTCATTGAAGGCTTGAAGGATGTTGTCCAAGTCACTCGTGAAGCGAGAGAGGATATCGCCATCCTGATGGCGATCAAAGAAAGAAACCGTCAAACGGGAAAGTTTGCCAAAAAGGCCCTTACGCATTTCATTTGTTGACTCGGCAATCACACGGGTCATCAAGGCCATGTAAATCAAACTGGACACTACCAAAACCAGCACAACCAGAGCTAGATTCAGCATCAGAGCTGACAAACTCTGCCAGGCTAGTTCGGAAGTCCCATTTTGATAAGCTAGAACCAGATTAGCGAGCTCCGTCACTGCTTGACCTGAAAAAACTGGAAAGAGGGCTTGGGCAATCGTCGCAATCGCAACCATCAGAATCACAATGACAAAGGAAAGCTTATAAACTTTAAAATAATTCCAGAAAAATCGAACGGTTTTCATTTTATTCCTCCTTTCCCTTTTGTGTTTCGTAGATCTCACGGTAGACAGCATTGCTAGCTACCAAGTCTGCATGCCGTCCTTCTCCAATCAAACGTCCTTGGTCCAAGACCAAAATCTTGTCTGCATGGACGACTGAGCTGATTTTTTGAGCGATGATAATGGTTGTTGTCCCTTTCAGGTCTTTGTTCAAAGCTTCCTGCACGAGTCTCTCTGACTTGGCATCCAAGGCCGAAGTCGAATCGTCAAAAATCAGGATACGTGGATTGCTGACAATCCCACGGGCAATCGACATCCTTTGTTTTTGTCCACCAGAAAAGTTGGTACCACGTTCTTCGACCTGACTCTCAAATTTGTTTTCCATGCGTCCAATAAATTCACTGGCTTGGGCGATACGTGCCGCACGTTCCAGTTCGGACACGCTGGCATTGCCTTTTCCTTGACGGAGATTATCTGCAATGGTCCCACTAAAGAGAATAGCTCTTTGCAAGACGATGGAAACTGTTTTACGCAAGGTTCCCTCGCTGACGTCTCGAATATCCTTGCCACCAATCTTGATAGATCCCTCCTGTGGATCAAAAAGTCGTGGAATTAACTGAGCTAGGGTGGACTTCCCTGCTCCAGTCGCCCCAACCACACCGACCATCTGACCTGGTGCAACTTCAAAACTTACATTCTTAAGCATGGGCTCTTCATCGGTAGGATAAGTGAAGGTCACATTTTCAAAAGAGAGACTTCCTTCTAGATTCTCATCTGGAAGATCCTTAAAAGTCATCGCTGGCTCGGTATCTAGAACCTCACGGATACGCATCATCGAAATCATAGCCCGACTGACAGAATTCCCTAAAAATCCAACCATGACGATTGTAAAGATAATCTGACTGAGATAGTTAACAAAGGAAGCAATAGAACCAACGACTGACGGATCCGACTGAGCCATTCCCGCAACCAACCAGATGGAGAGGAAAACCGCTCCGTACCCAATGAGCATCATAAAAGGTTCCACTACTGAAAAGGCATAGCCAATATAAATATTTTGTCCCAGAAGCTCATCTGAGACCTCAGTAAACTTGTCAAATTGCTCTTTTTCCTGCACAAAGGATTTGACCACACGCACACCACGTAGATTTTCCTTGGCGATGGCATTAATTCGTTCAAGAAGGGTTTGAAACTTGGCAAAGCGTGGCCCCATCATCCCCATCATGACACCTGTAAGCGCAAAAATCAGCACTACCATAAGGACAATTACCCACCAAAGCGAAGGCAGGGTGTGAACCGCTAAGATAAAGGAACCGATAAAAAGCAAAGGAAGACGGAAAAGGATTTGGAAAACCATCATCACCATGTTCTGAATTTGGTTGATATCATTGGTCATACGGACAACCAGATTCCCAGCATTAAACCGCTCAATGTTGGCATAAGAAAAGGTTTGGATCTTACGAAAAGCATCTTCCCGAAGATCCGAAGATACTCCCTGAGCGATATAGACTGCAAGAATAACATTGACACCACCTGCAACCAGTCCCACGAGAGCTACTCCTATCAACCATGCCCCAATACTATAAATAGCCTCATGTCGACCAGCCAGTAGAGCATCTAAAACCTCCTGCAAATAGCGAGGTTGCAAGAGTGAGCTCGCAACCATCAAGCCTGTCATCACAAAGGATGCCAAGGCTTGCCATTTATAGGCTTTAATTTTTTCAATCAGCATACTTCCTCCTAATTAGATAGACAAAAGGGAGTGACGAAATTCGCCAGCTCCTCTCATTCTTTCATGTTGATGCTATTCTAGCAAAAAAGAGGAATCTTGTCAAAGGCGTTTTCTTATTATAAATTAGTGCGCTTTCACTCGCAAGTAATGCATGAAAAGGTTTTTTATGATAAAATGATAAGAAGAACTCTTACAAGGAGGAAAAAATGAAGAAACAAACCATCGCTGTCTTGGGTCCTGGTTCTTGGGGAACTGCCCTTTCGCAGGTTCTAAACGACAATGGACACGAGGTTCGGATTTGGGGAAATATTCCTGACCAGATCGATGAAATCAATAGCCAACATACAAACAAACACTACTTTAAAGATATCCTACTCGACAAAAAAATCAAGGCCTACCATGACTTGGGAGAAACATTAAAGGGTGTGGACGCTGTTTTATTTGTTGTCCCAACAAAAGTAACGAGACTGGTTGCCCAACAAGTAGCAAAGGTACTCAATCACAAGGTTGTCATCATGCATGCCTCCAAAGGATTGGAACCAGATAGTCACAAACGCCTATCAACCATTCTGGAAGAGGAAATTCCAGCTGACCTCCGTAGTGACATCGTCGTTGTTTCAGGACCAAGCCACGCTGAGGAAACCATTGTGCGGGATATTACTTTGATCACTTCGGCCTCTAAAGACCTGGAAACTGCCCAGTACGTTCAAAATCTCTTTAGCAATCACTACTTCCGCCTCTATACCAATACGGATGTTATCGGGGTTGAAACCGCTGGTGCTCTTAAAAACATCATCGCAGTTGGTGCTGGAGCATTACATGGTCTAGGATTTGGCGACAATGCCAAGGCAGCCATCATCGCCCGTGGCTTGGCAGAAATCACCCGTCTAGGTGTCGCTCTTGGAGCTAATCCTCTAACTTATAGCGGTCTTTCTGGAGTTGGTGATTTGATCGTAACAGGGACATCTGTCCACTCTCGTAACTGGAGGGCAGGTGACGCTCTCGGTCGTGGAGAATCCCTCGCAGACATCGAAGCCAACATGGGCATGGTCATTGAAGGAATTTCAACGACTCGAGCAGCTTACGAACTGGCTCAGGAATTGGGTGTCTACATGCCAATCACACAAGCCATTTATCGAGTTATCTATGAAGGTGTCAATATCAAAGAAGCAATCAATGACATCATGAACAACGAATTTAAAGCAGAAAACGAATGGTCTTAGACCTTTATAGAAAGGAATATTATGAAACAAAAAGTAAGAAAAGCAATTATCCCTGCAGCTGGACTAGGAACTCGTTTCCTCCCTGCAACCAAAGCCTTGGCCAAGGAAATGTTGCCAATCGTAGACAAACCAACCATCCAATTTATCGTTGAAGAAGCCCTCAAATCTGGAATCGAAGATATCTTGGTTGTTACTGGTAAGTCAAAACGTTCCATTGAGGACCACTTCGACTCAAACTTCGAATTGGAATACAACCTCAAAGAAAAAGGGAAAACAGATCTTTTGAAGCTAGTTGATGAAACAACTGGCATGCGTCTGCATTTTATCCGCCAAACTCATCCACGCGGTCTCGGAGATGCTGTTTTGCAAGCCAAGGCTTTCGTCGGAAATGAACCTTTTGTCGTGATGCTTGGGGATGACTTGATGGATATCACTAACGAAAAGGCTGTTCCGCTTACCAAACAACTCATGGATGACTATGAGCGTACGCACGCGTCCACTATCGCTGTCATGCCTGTCCCTCACGACGAAGTATCTGCCTATGGGGTGATTGCTCCGCAAGGTGAAGGGAAAAACGGCCTTTACAGTGTTGAAACCTTTGTTGAAAAACCTGCTCCAGAGGACGCTCCTAGCGACCTTGCTATTATTGGACGCTACCTCCTCACGCCTGAAATTTTCCAAATCCTCGAGAACCAAGCTCCAGGTGCAGGAAATGAAATTCAATTGACAGATGCGATCGACACCCTCAATAAAACACAACGTGTATTTGCTCGTGAGTTCAAGGGTTCCCGCTACGATGTCGGAGATAAGTTTGGCTTTATGAAAACGTCCATCGACTACGCTCTGAGACACCCTCAAGTCAAAGACGACTTGAAAGACTACCTCATCCAACTCGGAAAAGAGTTAGCTGGAGAGAAATTAAAAAAATAATCTATAACAAAAGAAGAACTAGGGTGGTTGACTATCCTAGTTCTTTTTTTATTTGCACTCATCTCATCCCTGTACTTTGCCTATCATCGAAGAAAAGAATCGATAGGTCGAGCAGTTCCCACACTTGTCTCTAATTATTTGCCAAATTTTGTGAAAGCACTATACTTCTGTTTTTTTTTTATAAAAATAGGAGTATACTAAGTTAGTATAATAAAATAAAAAACACCGAATCGGTGCTCACTTTTTCAAGTTGTGTACGGACAAAGCCTTATTTTAACTTTGCTGTGTTGTTTCGAATAGTTCCAACAGCTATATTATATACCATTCTTTTAAAAATAGCAAGAAAAAATCTATATAAAATAGAATAACATTTTATTTTACAACTATAAAAAATTATATTGAAAGCGTTTTATAATTCGTTGCTTTTAATAGCAAAAAGATATATAATTTAGTTAAAGTTAATATATTAGCGCTTGCTGATACGACTCTAAAATTACAATAAAATGGAGAGCAATAGATGACTAAAAAACCTTACTCTATCGGACTAGATATCGGAACAAACAGCGTCGGATGGGCCGTCATTACAGATGACTATAAAGTTCCATCGAAAAAGATGAAAGTTCGGGGCAATACTGATAAACACTTTATCAAGAAAAATCTCATCGGGGCTTTGTTATTTGATGAAGGGACTACCGCTGAGGATAGACGTCTCAAACGAATAGCACGTCGTCGCTATACTCGTCGGAAAAATCGTCTTCGCTATCTTCAAGAAATCTTTGCTGAGGAAATGAACAAGGTAGATAGTAGTTTCTTTCATCGATTAGATGACTCTTTTTTAGTTCCTGACGATAAAAGAGGAAGTAAGTACCCTATTTTTGCTACCTTGGCAGAAGAAAAAGAATATCATAAGGAATTTCCGACTATCTATCATTTGAGAAAGCAACTGGCAGAGTCAAATGAAAAAGCAGATTTACGTTTGATCTATCTAGCTCTTGCTCACATGATTAAATACCGCGGGCATTTTTTGATTGACGATCCCAAGTTTAAAGTTCAAAATAATGACATCCAAGGACTGTTTGAAAAATTTGTTGAAGAATATGATAATGTTCAAGAAACCTCCCTTTCCAAAATCAAACTGAATGTCACAGAAATTCTAACTGCTAAAATCCCTAAGTCTGAAAAACAGGAACAACTTCTTAAGAACTACCCAAGTGAAAAGAAGAATACCTTATTCGGTAATTTAATCGGACTAGCTCTAGGATTGACACCTAATTTTAAAACAAACTTTAGTTTAGAAAACGATGCTAAATTACAAATATCATCGGAGAGCTATGAAGAAGATCTTGGAAATCTCCTCGCACTAATCGGAGAAAATTTCATCGAACTCTTTTCTGTAGTGAAAAATCTAAGCGATGGTATCTTATTAGCAGGTATCGTTTCAGACGAATCACCACATGCACCTTTATCAACAAAAATGGTCATTCGATTCAAAGAACATGAAGAAGACTTGGCTGCTTTAAAACACTTCATCAAAAACAATCTTCCAGAAAAATATGTTGAAGTTTTTTCTGACCAATCTAAAGACGGGTATGCTGGGTATATCGATGGCAAGACCACTCAAGAAGCATTTTACAAATATATCAAAAATCTTCTCTCTAAATTCGAAGGAGCAGATTATTTCCTTGATAAAATTGAACGTGAAGATTTTTTGAGAAAACAACGCACCTTTGATAATGGTTCTATTCCTCATCAAATTCATCTTCAAGAAATGAATGCCATTCTCCGTCGGCAAGGAGAACATTATCCTTTTTTGAAGGAAAACAGAGAAAAGATTGAGAAAATCTTGACCTTCCGTATTCCTTACTACGTTGGTCCATTGGCTCGTGGCAATGGTGATTTTGCTTGGCTTACTCGAAATTCTGACCAAGCAATCCGACCTTGGAATTTCGAAGAAATTGTTGATAAAGCAAGCTCTGCGGAAGACTTCATCAATAAGATGACTAACTATGACTTGTATCTCCCAGAGGAAAAAGTTTTGCCTAAGCACAGTCTGTTGTATGAAACATTTGCTGTCTATAATGAATTAACAAAAGTAAAATTTATTGCAGAAGGATTGAGAGACTATCAATTCCTTGATAGTGGGCAAAAGAAGCAAATTGTTGATAGATGTTTCAAAGAAAAAAGAAAAGTAACCGAAAAAGATCTCATTCATTATCTACACAATGTTGATGGCTACGATGGAATCGAACTAAAAGGAATTGAAAAACAATTTAACGCTAGTCTTTCTACTTATCATGATTTACTCAAAATTATCAAGGATAAGGAGTTTATGGATGATGCTAAAAATGAAGCAATTCTTGAAAATATCGTCCACACGCTAACTATCTTTGAAGATCGTGAGATGATTAAGCAACGCCTTGCTCAATATAATTCTCTCTTTGATGAAAAAGTGATCAAGGCACTGACTCGTCGACAGTATACTGGATGGGGGAAACTTTCTGCTAAGCTAATTAACAGTATCTGCGATAAACAAACTGGCAAAACGATTCTTGATTATCTGATCGATGATGATTACAACAATCGTAACTTTATGCAGTTAATCAATGATGACAGACTTTCTTTCAAAGAAATTATCCAAAAAGCACAAGTCGTTGGCAAAACAGATGATTTGAAGCAAGTTGTTCAAGAACTTCCAGGAAGCCCTGCCATTAAAAAGGGAATTTTACAAAGTATCAAGATCGTTGATGAACTTGTCAAGGTTATGGGCCATGCTCCTGAGTCCATTGTAATTGAAATGGCTCGAGAAAATCAAACTACTGCCAGAGGGAAAAAGAATTCCCAACAAAGATATAAACGCATTGAAGAATCATTGAAAATCTTAGCGTCTGGACTTGATTCAAATATATTAAAAGAAAATCCAACAGATAATAATCAACTTCAAAACGACCGCCTCTTTCTTTACTATCTCCAAAATGGAAAAGATATGTACACAGGGGAAGCTCTTGACATCAATCAATTAAGTAGCTATGACATTGACCACATCATCCCACAGGCCTTTATAAAAGATGATTCGCTCGATAACCGTGTCTTGACGAGTTCAAAAGAAAATCGTGGGAAATCTGATAATGTTCCTAGTCTGGAGGTTGTTCAAAAAAGAAAAGCTTTTTGGCAACAATTGTTGGATTCCAAATTGATTTCAGAACGTAAATTTAACAATTTGACCAAAGCCGAACGAGGCGGGCTAGATGAACGCGATAAAGTTGGCTTTATCAAACGTCAGTTGGTTGAAACGCGTCAAATCACAAAACATGTTGCACAGATTTTAGATGCCCGCTTCAATACAGAAGTGAATGAGAAGAACCAAAAAACCCGTACCGTCAAAATCATCACTTTGAAATCCAATCTAGTTTCCAACTTCCGTAAAGAATTTAGGTTATACAAGGTTCGGGAAATCAATGACTACCACCACGCGCATGATGCCTATTTAAATGCAGTGGTTGCTAAGGCTATCCTTAAGAAATATCCTAAACTAGAGCCTGAATTCGTCTATGGTGACTATCAAAGGTATGACCTTAAGCGATACATCTCAAAATCCAAAGACCCTAAAGAAGTCGAAAAAGCAACTGAAAAGTATTTCTTCTACTCAAACTTGTTGAACTTCTTTAAAGAAGAGGTGCATTACGCAGACGGAACAATCGTAAAAAGAGAGAATATAGAGTATTCTAAAGACACCGGAGAAATCGCTTGGAATAAGGAAAAAGATTTCGCTACAATCAAAAAAGTACTTTCACTTCCGCAGGTAAATATTGTGAAGAAGAGAGAGGTGCAAACAGGTGGCTTCTCTAAAGAGTCCATTCTTCCTAAAGGAAATTCTGATAAGTTAATCCCTCGAAAAACAAAGAATATTCTTTGGGAAACTACTAAATATGGGGGATTTGATAGCCCCGTTATCGCCTATTCGATCCTGCTCATAGCTGATATCGAAAAAGGAAAAACGAAAAAACTGAAGACTGTCAAGACTCTAGTTGGTATTACCATCATGGAGAAAAACGCTTTTGAGAAGAATCCAATAGCTTTCCTTGAAAATAAAGGCTATCATAATGTACGTAAAGAAAATATCCTCTGCCTACCTAAATATAGTTTGTTTGAATTGGAAAATGGTCGCAGACGGATGTTAGCAAGTGCTAAAGAACTTCAAAAAGGCAATGAAATAGTGCTTCCCGTACATTTAACAACCTTGCTCTACCATGCTAAAAACGTCCATAAACTAGACGAGCCAGAACATTTGGAATATATTCAGAAACACCGAAGTGAATTTAAGGATTTATTAAATCTTGTATCTGAGTTCTCTCAAAAATATGTCCTCGCCGAAGCAAATCTGGAGAAAATCAAGAACTTATATGCAGACAATGAGCAGGCAGATATAGAAATCCTAGCAAATTCATTTACCAATTTGTTGACCTTCACTGCTTTGGGTGCTCCTGCTGCCTTTAAATTTTTTGGCAAAGATGTTGATCGAAAACGATACACAACTGTATCTGAAATCCTCAACGCCACCCTCGTCCACCAATCCATCACTGGTCTCTACGAGACTCGGATTGACTTAAGCAAACTAGGAGAAGACTAATGGGATGGAGAACCGTTATAGTCAATACGCACTCTAAACTCTCCTACAAGAACAACCACTTGATTTTTAAAGATGCCTCTCGGACAGAGTTGATTCACCTGTCCGAGGTGGACATCCTGCTTTTGGAGACGACGGACATCGTTCTCTCCACTATGCTGATAAAGCGCCTGGTGGATGAAAATATTCTGGTCATCTTTTGTGATGATAAACGCTTGCCAACGGCATACTTAATGCCTTACTATGGTCGACACGATTCCAGTTTACAACTTTCTCGGCAAATTGCTTGGAATGAAGATGTAAAGGCGGAAATTTGGACAACCATTATTGCACAAAAGATTCTCAATCAGGCTTTTTATCTGGGGAGTTGTGGTTTTCTAGAAAAATCTCAATCCGTCATCGATCTCTATCATGGGTTGGATTTATTTGATCCTAGTAACCGTGAGGGACACGCAGCTCGGATTTATTTCAACACCTTGTTTGGAAATGATTTTAGTCGTGAGCAAGATAGTGATATCAATGCTGCCTTGGACTACGGCTACACCTTGATTTTGAGTATGTTTGCGCGTGAGATTGTGTTGTCTGGCTGTATGACCCAGTTTGGATTGAAACATGCTAATCAGTTTAATCAATTCAACCTAGCCAGTGATATTATGGAGCCCTTTCGTCCGATTATTGACAGAATTGTCTATGAAAATCGAAACAGTTCTTTTATCAAAATCAAGCGAGAACTTTTTACCATTTTCTCAGATACCTTTCACTACAATGGAAAGGATATGTATCTGACCAATATCGTCAGCGACTATACTAAGAAAGTCATCCAAGCTCTCAATCAACCCGAGAAAGGAGTTCCTGAGTTTAGGATATGAGTTATCGATATATGCGTATGATTTTAATGTTTGATATGCCAGTTGATACCGCAGAGGAACGCAAGTCCTATCGGAAATTTCGGAAGTTCCTCATAGATGAGGGATTTATCATGCACCAGTTCTCCATCTATAGCAAGCTCTTGCTCAATAACTCTGCTAATAATGCCATGATTGAACGCCTTAAGACGCACAATCCTAAAAAAGGAAATATTACCCTCTTAACCGTTACAGAAAAGCAGTTTTCTCGTATGATTTACTTGAATGGCGAGCGAAATACCAGCGTAGCAAACTCCGATGCACGTTTGGTTTTTCTAGGAGAGGAGCCTAGAGATGAAGATTAATTTTCCGCTATTAGACGAACCATTAGCTATTGAAAATGCAACTTTTTTGGTGCTGGAAGACCAATTTACCTTTTCAACTATCGTCAAGCAATTCTACCAATATACTGATGATGGGGAGTTGAAGTTGTTTGATAGAAATCTAAAAGCTCTAAAAGAGTCTGAATTACTAGTGATAACGGATGTCTTAGGATACAATCTCAACTCACCTGCCATGCTCAAGCTGATTCATGCTGATTTAGAAAATCAACTCAATGACAAACCGGAAGTCAAGTCCATGATTGAAAAGTTGGTTGCTACGATTACAGAATTGCTAGCATTTGAGTGCTTGGAAAACGAATTGGATCTGGAGTACGACGAAATCACCATTCTAGAGTTGATTGATGCGCTAGGGGTCAAAGTTGAAACTCTAAGTGATACACCTTTTGAAAAGATGCTAGAAATTGTTCAAGTTTTTAAATATCTTTCCAAAAAGAAACTCCTTGTTTTCATCAATGCATCCGCCTATCTATCAAAGGATGAGTTGGTAAATCTGATAGAGTACATCCAACTAAATCAACTAAGGGTTTTATTTGTCGAACCTCGAAAAGTCTATGATTTTCCGCAGTATGTAATGGATCAAGACTATTTCTTGAACCCTGAAAATATGGTATAATAAGAGTAACAATTGGAACCTGACGAGCTGAAGTCCGGCTGGGACGAATGGCGCGATTACGAAATTTCGTGAGAAAAATTTTTCTACGAGGTTTTAGAGCTGTGTTGTTTCGAATGGTTCCAAAACCTTTTCAAGAGCAATCTTCTTGATGTATATGTTTTAGAGCTGTGTTGTTTCGAATGGTTCCAAAACTCTCTTGTGCGTTTGAGATGATAAAGTGACGTTTTAGAGCTGTGTTGTTTCGAATGGTTCCAAAACTATTTTCCTAGCATGGATGGTATCCGTTGGGTTTTAGAGCTGTGTTGTTTCGAATGGTTCCAAAACCAGAATAGCCTTTTGTAATTCGATTGAAAGGTTTTAGAGCTGTGTTGTTTCGAATGGTTCCAAAACATAAAAATACACTAATCACAGATACAAGAGGTTTTAGAGCTGTGTTGTTTCGAATGGTTCCAAAACTACGCTCAACGTTTACTCATGTTGGAACCAGTTTTAGAGCTGTGTTGTTTCGAATGGTTCCAAAACTGGCAACATTTCGTTGTGGTTAATCTGTTTGTTTTAGAGCTGTGTTGTTTCGAATGGTTCCAAAACCAATCCTGTCACGTCAATATAATCACGTGTGTTTTAGAGCTGTGTTGTTTCGAATGGTTCCAAAACACAAAGAAAGATTGCACTATGCTAGTACATGTTTTAGAGCTGTGTTGTTTCGAATGGTTCCAAAACTCTGAGAAATGCTGATTGACAACTGACCATGTTTTAGAGCTGTGTTGTTTCGAATGGTTCCAAAACTGTCCCCTCCAACTCCCCGACATCTGGACAGTTTTAGAGCTGTGTTGTTTCGAATGGTTCAAATTCACATAAAAAGCTACTCGTTTTTTGAGTAGCTTTTTATGTATTCCAAACTTACACATAGCTCATTTCTTTGTAGAAAAGGAAAACGGCTAGTGCGACAAAAAGTAGAGTTGCTCCGATTCGCTGGCTGGTACTAAACATCCTTTTTTCCCATTTGACTGGAAAGATGACTGCTAGAAAGGCACCGCCTACTGCACCACCAATATGTCCTGCTAGGCTAATTCCTGGAATCATAACACTGCCAATAATATTTATCACGAAAAGCGTCAGATAGGATTGCCCCAACTGCTGGATATAGAGATTGCGAGTTGCATAGCGCAAGACGATGATCGCTGCAAATAGCCCATAGAGGGAGGTGGATGCTCCTGCCGCTAGGGTTTTCGGTGTAAAAGCAAAAACGAAGAGATTGCCCATCATTCCTGATAAGAGATAGAGAAAGAAGAACTGCTTAGAGCCGAAAATCTCCTCCACCTGTCGTCCAAGAAAGTAGAGTGAAATCATATTGACAATGAAATGTTCCCAACCGATATGCACAAATATAGCCGAAAAAAGGCGCCAGAACTGCTCTGGGAACAGGCGAATGATCGGTCCATACATAGCTCCAAACTGAAACAGAGTTTTGACTTGATCAAAGTTGATACCCGTAGTAATCAGCATCAGTAGAAATACAAAGCCAGTCACTAGGAGAAAAAAACTAGTCACAGAGTAGCGTTTATCAAAGATTTTCTTCATAGATTAGTACCTCCTGAACGGGAATATCATGGTCTTCAGAGTTGAAATTCTGGATTTGACAAGGATAGATTGTACTCATGGTCTGACCAGCAAAATTCTCCAGATAGCGGTCGTAATAGCCTCCGCCATATCCAATCCGATACCCCTCTCTTGTAAAAGCCAAGCCTGGAACATGAATCAAATCAATCTGAGAGGCATCCACCACTTCCAAGTCCCCTTGGGGCTCCAGTAAACCAAAGGAAGTTTTTTTCAACTGCTGCGGATCATAGACCACAAACTCCATGCGCCCCTTTGGATAGGTTTTGGGTATCAAAACCTTTTTGCCGTCCTTCAGCGCCTGGTCAATCAGTCCCTGCGTTTGAAATTCATGAGGGAAGGAGAGATAGGTTGCGATGGCTTTGGCATCTTGGTAAAAAGGATGATTCAAAAATCGTTCTGTTAAAACTCGATCCATAGCCTGTTTTTGCTTCTGAGATAAAGCCTTCATTTCGTGCAAGACTTGCTTGCGTAGTTCTGCTTTCATAGACAACACCTCTACTCCGCCGCCTTCTTTTGAAGAAAGCTAGAGACCGCTTCCACCCCAACGGCTAAGGCTTCTTCCTTGGGACTCATCTGTGGATGGTGAAGAGCGTAGGGACTGTTGATACCCAACCAGAACATAACGCCATCTACCTTCGAAAGGAGATAGCCAAAGTCCTCACCAGTCATAGCAGGCTCGATATCAATCAACTCAATTCCCTCTTTCTCTTCAAAAAAGTCCATCAGTTCACGCGCCAAGGCTGGATTATTCTCAACAGGTAGGTAGCCTCCTTGCTTGAGTTCTACTTCGACTTCCATATCAAAGGCTGCTGCAACTCCTTCTGCGACTGTCTTGACTCTCTTTTGTACCAAGAGGCTCATGTCCTGAGTCAAGGCGCGAATGGTTCCGTGTAAAAATGCTGTGTCTGTAATGACATTGTTGGTTGTTCCAGCTTGGAAAAGGCCAAAGGTCACCACTGCTCCTTCGATTGGATTAACATTGCGGCTGACAACTGACTGCACCTGGGTCACAAAGTAACTAGCAGCCACCAAGGCGTCATTGGCTTCATGCGGAAAGGCTGCGTGTCCTCCTTTTCCTTTGAAACGAATCTTCACCTCACAGGTCCCTGCAAAGAGAGTGTGTGTATTGGTCGCAATCTGTCCAACCTTTAGATCCGGACGAACATGGAGACCATAAAACTGGTCTGGTAGCCAGTCCCCAAAAGCGCCGTCCTCATACATGAGCATGCCACCAGCTTCATTTTCTTCAGCAGGTTGAAACAGAAAAAGCAGATTATTCTTGGGTTGCTCCTCAAGAGCACGCTCGAGACAGCCCAAGGCAATGGTCATATGAAAATCATGGCCACAGGCATGCATGCGACCTTGGTGCTGAGAAGCAAAAGGTAGACCTGTTTGTTCGACGATAGGCAGGCCATCAATATCTGTTCGCCAACCAATGGTCCGCTCCGGCTGACTTCCCTGCAGGTAGACCAAAATCCCTGTCCGCCAAGTACGAACTTGAACAAAATCCTTACCCGTAGTCAATTTCTCAATCACATCCAGCAAATAAGCCTGAGTCTTGAACTCCTCCAAGCCAATCTCTGGAATCTGGTGTAAATCTCGTCTAGTCTGAATCAAATCTAACATCTATCTGTCCTCCGATATAGCAGAAAGAGGCTGGAAAAAGGGTTCCGCCTCTTTTTTACTTTTAACAATTACAAGGTACGAAGCGCATCCTCTAGCGCTGTTTTTTGTTGGGTTTGGGCATCAATTTCTTTGATGATACGAGCTGGAACACCTGCTACTACAACGTTTTCTGGAACATCTTGGGTAACGATAGCTCCTGCAGCGACAACTGAACCACTACCGATTTGGACACCTTCGATGACCACTGCATTAGCTCCGATAAGAACATTGTCCCCGACACGGACTGGATCGGCACTAGCTGGTTCAATCACACCTGCCAAAACTGCACCTGCACCAACGTGGCTGTTCTTCCCAACGATGGCACGGCCACCAAGGATAGCACCCATATCAATCATGGTTCCAGCACCGATTTCAGCACCGATATTGATAACAGCTCCCATCATGATAACAGCATTGTCACCAATTTCCACCTGGTCACGGATAATAGCACCTGGCTCGATACGAGCGTTGATAGTACGTTTATCTAGCAAAGGAACTGCAGAATTACGAGCATCTTGCTCGACAACATAGTCTTGATTTTCTACCAAACCTTCGAGAAGCGGAGCGACGTCCTTCCAGTCTCCAAATAGAACATTGCCTAGTTTGACAACAGAGCTAGGTAGAGCAGATGCGAGTTCTCCCTCAAAGGTTACTTTAACACTGGTTTTCTTTTCCGCATTGGCGATAAATTGGATGATTTCTTGGGCATTCATTTTTGTGGCAGTCATAGGCGCCTCCTGGTTCGTTATAATGATACCTATTCTACCAAAAAAGGCTTCAAATTTGAAGCCTTAAGCACTCGAACAGAACATTTTACCTTTCCTTCGTTTCCTCAATTGATAAGAAAACCATTGGAACGATAATCAAAATCATAGCCAAAGCTAGAAAACCATCCAAAACCATACCTAGAAATAGCACACTTAATAGTGCGGAAGATAAAGGTTCGCTGGCACTCACAACTGACACAACTAACGGTGAGACGAGTAGAACAGCCTTCATCGAAAGGAAAAAAGCAAAAGCCGTTCCAAACACAGCAATAGTAAAACAAATCAAAAGGCTCGTCACATCAAGTTGAAAGGTGATCTGATGAACAGGATAAAGAAAATTGCTAAAAACACCTGCTAGCAACATCCCCCAACCAACGGTTGGCACAAAACCATAGTCACGTGCAAAACGCTGAGGCAGAATAACGTTGAACATGACCCCTACAGCACTGAGTAGTCCTGTCACCAAAGCCAGAGGTGTCATTGATAGCTTGGATAAATCCCCTTTTGTAGCCATCAAAAAAACACCTATCATGGCAATCAAAACATAGAGAATGGCTGTGATAGAAGCCTTCTTCTGGTAGACAATGCGATTGTAAAACAAGATAAAAACTGGACTGATAAATTGTAAAATCGTTGCTGTCGTCGCATTTGAATATTCAACACAGAGATAGAAGAAAAACTGTACAGAAAAAATCCCCAGAATAGCGTAGGCTAAAAAAGGCAGATAGTTTTTCTTATTTCGCCAAATATCCAATAGTTGAAAGCGCAACTGAAAGGCAGATAAAAACAAGACCAAGCTACCTGCCAAAAGCAGGCGCATGGAAGTGATCCAGCCAGACGACACCTGATAATGAGCGAAAAAATATTCTCCTAAAATACCACAAATTCCCCAAATCAGACCTGACAACAGTGAATATAGAGTTCCCTTAAAAATCTTCTTTTGATACTTATTCATTCTCCTATTGTAACACGAAATGAAAAAAGAAAAAAGTAGCACGAAACATAATATTAAATGAAACTTGCTACTTTTTTATTCTATCGATTTGATTGATTTGAGCGAGTTGATGAGCTTGTTCCCGAACTACCACTAGAACTTGGAAGGGTTGGGGTCGGGAGACTCGGTAAACTTCCTAAAATGCTCTTCCAAGCATTTTGATAATCTGCATCGCTCCCTCCGATGGCAAAGCGGTAAGTAGTTGCTGGAGCCCCTTCTTTAGTAGCCCAATAACTCGTTACAGTAGAACCTGAAACGGTGACTTCTTTGCCATTGATTGTGACCTTGCCAGGTTTCTCTCCTGTCGATTTGAGGACTTGAGACTTGGTCACACTTGGGTCTAGACTAAAGCGCTCATTCCCCCAAATTCCAGGTTTTGCTTGTTGAATAGCATTGACCAAGTGGGCCATATAGTTGGCATTGCGATAGTGTCCTGCTCCTTTGGCTAGCGGTCGGTTGTCATCGTGACCTAACCAGCCCCCTAGAGTCAAGCGTGGCGTAGAAAGCATGAGCCACATATTTTCATCTTCATTGGTCGTACCAGTCTTTCCAATCCAGTCAGCACGAGCCAGACTTGGATTAATAGAGGCCAAATCAGTCTGAAAGCTTGACGTAACTCGAGATGAGATCACCTCGCGAAGCAAACTCTGCATGATGGTCGCTGTTGCTTTTGAATAAACTTGGACAGGTTGACTTTTATGCTCATAAATCACTTGCCCAGTCGTCGATTCAATCTTGGAAATCATATGTTTCTTGTGGTAGACCCCATTATTAGCCAAGGTCTGATAACCATTGGTATGCTGGGCAACTGTAACATCAATCCCCCCACCCATCGGTAAACTTTCAATCCCATATTCTGGGATTTCATAACCCATTTTTTCCATATAACCCTTGACATCAACGCCCTTCTCTCGAAGCGTACGATAAGTCCAGTAGGCTGGGATATTCCATGAGTAGTTAAGGGCTTCTCCCAAGGTCATCATGCCTGTACCAGGACTATTGACATACATGATGGGATTCCCGTTTGCAAAGTTTGTCGGATAGTTTGATAAGATACTTGCACTTCCCATCAAACCTTGGTCAATCGCGATACCATAGGCCAGTATAGGCTTAGTGGTTGAAGCTGGAGAACGCTTGGTGTCAATAGCGTGATTGTTCTGATTTTCTTGGTAATTACGACCACCAACAAATCCAAGAATGGCTCCCGTTTGGTTGTCCATAAGGACATTTCCCACCTCAGGCTGGCCTGTCGAATCATCTACCAGACTACCATAATTTGCCACTGCATTCTGCATGGCTGTATGAACTTTTTTATTAATGGTAGTGGTAATTTTATAACCACCGTTTTCAATTTCCTTGGTTGCTAGGTCATGATAAGCTTTCTGGATGGACTCATTCTTTAACTCTTGAGCAGAGACATGATCTCTCTCAATCAGATAGTCGTACATTCGATCGGTAGCTTCTGCCAAGGTTGCAAAGTAAAGATAGTCGCGTGAGCTTCCGTTGACACTACCTGACGGTAGAAAGTCTTTCTTAAAGTCATAATCCTTGTACTTGTCGTAATCTTCCTGGCTCAGAGCACCTGTCCGGTACATATTGTAGAGGACATCCTTGGCACGCTTGATACCCAAAGCCATATCCTCATCACTCTTCATACTGCCATCAGATTCATAAGGGGAATAACTAATCGGACTCTGTGGTAAGCCTGCGATAAAGGCCGCTTGAGGTATCGTCAAATCTGAAGCATTAACACCGAAAATTCCTTCTGCAGCTTGCTGGGCACCTGCAATATTTTGACCTTTGTGATTGCGACCGAAAGGAGCAATATTCAGATAGGTTGTCAGAATTTCTTCCTTGCTCATGACACGCTCCAAGGCAAGAGCATCTACGATTTCTGTCGCCTTACGAGCCAAGGTCGGAGCATCCCCTACCACCTGTTGCTTGATGACCTGCTGGGTCAAGGTCGAACCACCACTGGACGACCCTAGACCGACAAAGGTTCCCAAGGTCGCACGAATAACGGCCTTAGGTACAACCCCCTTGTGTTCATTGAAATGCTCGTCCTCTGTCGCAACAATAGCTTTCTTAAGGTTATCTGAGATAGCATCTGAAGCGACTGAAGTGCGCAATAAATCGCCCTCGATCGAAGCGATAGTAGTTCCGTCAGAATAGGTGATTTCTGAGATAGAGGCAATATCCTTTACTTGTTTAACTAACTCTTCTGTTTGAGGTACCTGGGCCTTGTCAAATAGAGCCACTCCATATCCCATAGCCACCCCAGCACCAAACAGTCCACCGATAAAGGCCAGAATAAAGAGAGTGTTGAAGGTCACTTTAAAAGCACTCAAAACCTTAGCCAAAATAGACCCAACCCTTCTGACTTTGTCAGAAGAAGCTACTTTCTTATCAGTCTTTTTACTTGCTTGTTTTTTCTTCCATTTGGCAGTTAGTTGCTGGAAAAAATGCAGCATTTTAGTTTTTAATTCATCAATTCTTTTTTTCATGAATGTCCTCGCTTTCTTTATTATACCATAAAAGGGAAACTTTCAATAAAATAGCCACTTTCTTCCCTATTCTACTAGGCTATTGACCAAGTTTGTGATACAATAGGTAGAAACAATATTTTATAAAGGAGAAAAGACACATGCACATTTTTGATGAGCTAAAAGAGCGTGGTTTGATTTTTCAAACGACTGATGAAGAAGCTTTGCGCAAAGCCCTAGAAGAAGGTCAAGTTTCTTATTATACTGGCTACGATCCAACTGCTGACAGCCTTCACCTAGGTCACCTTGTCGCAATCCTGACAAGTCGTCGTTTGCAACTAGCAGGTCACAAACCTTATGCGCTCGTTGGCGGTGCTACAGGTCTCATCGGAGATCCGTCCTTCAAAGATGCTGAGCGTAGTCTCCAAACAAAAGACACAGTAGATGGCTGGGTCAAGTCTATCCAAGGGCAACTTTCTCGTTTTCTTGACTTTGAAAATGGGGAAAATAAAGCTGTCATGGTCAACAACTACGACTGGTTTGGCAGCATCAGCTTCATTGACTTCCTCCGTGATGTCGGAAAATACTTCACTGTCAACTACATGATGAGCAAGGAGTCTGTGAAAAAACGGATCGAAACTGGGATTTCTTACACTGAATTCGCTTACCAAATCATGCAAGGATATGACTTCTACGTCCTTAACCAAGAGCACAACGTAACACTACAAATCGGTGGTTCTGACCAGTGGGGAAATATGACCGCAGGTACCGAATTGCTCCGCCGTAAGGCTGACAAGACTGGTCACGTAATCACTGTTCCACTAATCACTGATGCGACAGGTAAAAAGTTTGGTAAATCAGAAGGAAACGCAGTCTGGCTCAACCCTGAAAAGACTTCTCCATACGAAATGTACCAATTCTGGATGAACGTGATGGATGCCGACGCTGTTCGTTTCTTGAAGATCTTTACTTTCTTGACACTTGATGAGATTGAAGATATCCGTAAACAATTTGAAGCAGCTCCACACGAACGCTTGGCTCAAAAAGTCCTCGCTCGTGAAGTCGTGACTCTTGTTCACGGAGAAGAAGCCTACAAGGAAGCCCTCAACATCACTGAGCAACTCTTTGCAGGAAACATCAAAAATCTTTCTGTCAAAGAACTCAAACAAGGACTCCGTGGAGTACCAAACTACCAAGTCCAAGCTGACGAAAATCACAACATCGTGGAACTCCTCGTGTCATCTGGTGTGGTTAACTCAAAACGCCAAGCCCGTGAAGATGTTCAAAACGGAGCTATCTACGTCAACGGTGACCGTATCCAAGACCTTGACTATGTCTTGAGTGACGCAGATAAGTTAGAGAACGAACTGACTGTTATCCGTCGCGGTAAGAAAAAATACTTTGTATTGACTTACTAAATTGTTAAACATTTACCTATAAACAAAGGAGTTACCCTCGAGAAAGGTAACTCCTTTTTGCTGTGAATAGTCCCCACCTATCCCTTAATAGACAGACTACGCAGGACTATGCGTAAGGTTGTTAGATTATGTAGGATAGAGAGGTTTGAAGGACTGAGCCAATTAAATAAGCCAAAGCCAATCAAACTACTATTTACGACAATGGTATCTTGAATATTCTTCTTGATGAGTATTTGCAAAGATGATGATAGCGAATCCAACTCTTGGAAGAAATCCAAGCGATTATCTAACAATAAGATATCACTCATCTGCTTAGAAATATCTGCGCTCTCATTCATCACCACACCGATATCTGATAGGGTTAGAGCCGCTGAGTCATTCAACCCATCTCCAACCATCAAAATAGTATGACCTGCTTTCTGCAGTTCCTCTACTAACTCAAATTTCCCATCAGGTTTCAAGTCTGTATAGACCTGATCAAAGGGCAAATCTTTGACTAATTCCTCTGTCCTAACCAGGGTGTCCCCTGTGGCCAGAATCAATTTTTTCCCTTGTGCCTTAAGTTTCTCCAAGGCTACTTTTGCTTCTTTTCTCAAAGGAGTATGAATGCAGAACATTCCAATCAATTCATTCTGATAAGCTAAGAATAAGAGATTGTAGTGACTCTTGTACTCTTCAATTAAAGCATTTTGCTCCGAACTGATATGAATCTGCTCATCCTGCATCAAGACATAATTTCCAATAAGAACTGGTTGCCCATCAATATGGGACTTAATTCCCTTGCTTGCAATATATTGGAGTTTCCCATGCATTTCCTCATGTTCAATCCCCTCTATCTCAGCTTGCTTGACAATGGCATTAGCAATAGGATGATAAATGTGTTCCTCAAGACAGGCACTGATTCTGAGAATATCTTCCTCGCTATAGTCCCCAAAAGGTAACACCTTTTCAACTATAGGATAGCTAGTTGTGATTGTTCCTGTCTTATCAAACAAGAAAGTATCAACTTCCAGATATTTCTCTAGAACATCTCCATCCTTAATCACCATTTCACGGTTCAACCCCTCTTTGATAGCTGTCAAATAAGCTACAGGAGTAGAGATTTTCAAAGCGCAGGAGAAATCGACCAATAGGAAAGAGATAGCCTTAGAAAAAGAACCTGTTAATAGGTAAGTCAGCCCAGCCCCCAAGAAATTATATTTGACGACCTTGTCCGCCATCTTGATGAAATAGCGTTGTTTCGTTTTCTTGTTTTCTTCAGATTTCTTCATTAACTCAATCAGTTGTAAAATCCGGCTGTTCATCTGATTATCGGTTACACGAATGCGCAACTCTCCAGTCTCCAAGACTGTGTTTGCACAAACCAAATCAGACTCTCTTTTTTCAACTGGAAAACCCTCTCCCGTCAAGGAACTTTCGTTGACCATACCTAAACCTGAAACTACTTGTCCATCAAACAGAATTTCATTTCCTTGAGATAGGACCAAGACATCTCCTATTTGAACATCGGAACTCTTGATGCTAACGACCGTATCGCCCTGTACCAAGAACACATCGCTCTCTTTTGCAAGAAGACTCTGTTCTAAATCTGTTGCAGTTTTTTTCAAGGACCACTGATCTAAATGATTGCCTAAATCAAGCATAAACATGATGTTGCTGGCAGTCTTGGATTGGTTCATAAACAAAGACAATAAAATAGCCGAACAGTCCAAGACTTCCATCGTTAGTTCCTTACGCGCTAGTGTTTGATAGGCTTCTTTAACATAGCCAAAAGCCTGATAACAAGTCCATATATAGCGAATAGGAGACGGCACAAGACTACGAAAAAGCACACGCTTAATCGCTGCACCTGAAACGATAGAATAGGCACTCTCTTCTCTACGAACAGGAAGAGTCATCAACTCAGAAACTTTCCCTTTATCAATTCTTTTTAAAAAGGCTTCTGCATTGTCTAATACAGAGAAGCCTTCTTTTATACGTAGGGTAAAGTGCTGTTGATCCATGTAAAACTGGATAGACTCAATTCCCTTCTCATCTCTCGCCAAGGAACGAAGATAGTCTTGAATATCCAAGGTGAGTGAAAAAGAAGATGATAGTCGGATATGTTGATATCCTCTATATAGCACTTTAAAAGACATATTATTCTCCTATAAGGCTATCTAATTGCTCTTCTTTTTTCTCTTGCTCATACAAATATTTAGCATCTTGCAAAACATCGTCTCCATGTTGCTTCACAACAGAAACAGATGCATCTAGCTCATCTTTAAACTTGTAAGCCTTAGCCAAAGCTTTAGAATAACCTTTTTTAGCTTCCTTACTTGCTAAGATTTTCAAACCAAGGGTACCAAATGCGACACCACCCAAAAATAATGAAGATTTTTTCGCAACTTTTGCAACGGTTAGTACTTCTTTTAACATACTTATTTCCTCCTTATCATTATTATATAGCAATTTAGATATAAAAGCAATTTCATTTTATAAATTGAAGAATTAGTTTTATTTCTACTGAATCTCCCATCTACTTACTCCTGAAGTTGCTTTCATTTGTCTCTTTTGATACACTTAAACTATGAATACAAACCTCAAACCCAAACTCCAGCGTTTTGCTTCTGCGACTGCCTTTGCCTGTCCTATCTGTCAAGAAAATCTGACCTTGGTAGAGAGCAGTCTCAAGTGTAGCAACCGCCATTCTTTTGACCTGGCAAAATTCGGCTATGTCAACTTGGCTCCTCAGATCAAGCAATCTGCCAACTACGACAAAGAAAACTTCCAAAACCGCCAGCAAATCCTTGAAGCTGGCTTTTATCAGGCTATCTTAGAAACCATCTCAGACCTGCTTGCAAGACTAGAAACTGCCAAAACTATCTTGGATATCGGTTGTGGCGAAGGTTTTTATTCTCGTGAACTCCAAGAAATTCATTCTGACAAAACCTTCTATGCCTTTGATATTTCCAAAGATTCCGTTCAAATCGCTGCCAAGAGTGAACCCAACTGGGCGGTCAACTGGTTTGTCGGTGACCTGGCTCGTCTTCCTATAAAAGACGCCAGCATGGATATCCTGCTTGATATCTTTTCGCCTGCCAACTATGGGGAATTCCGTCGCGTTTTATCCAAAGACGGTATTTTGATCAAGGTCATCCCAACTGAAAATCACCTCAAAGAAATCCGTCAAATGGTGCAGGACCAGCTGATAAAGAAGGATTATTCTAACCAAGATATCAAGGAACATTTCCAGGAATACTTCAGCATCCGATCTAGCCAAATAGCTTCCCTAACCAAACCCATCACAGCCGAGCAACGCCAAGCTTTACTTAGCATGACCCCCCTTCTCTTTCATGTTGACCAGACCAAAATTGACTGGAGTCAACTGACAGAGATTACCATTGAGGCAGAGATTTTGGTTGGGAAAGCACTGTAAATAAAACTTTCAGATAAGACAAAACCCGCACCTTCAAGGTACGGGTTTAAGTTATGTAATTATTAGTTCAAGTGCCAGATATCTTCGTTGTACTGAGCGATTGTACGGTCAGATGAGAAGAATCCTGCTTTGGCAATGTTAACGATGACTTTATCCAACCATGCGTCACGGTCTTCGTAGTCAGCAAGCATTTGCTCTTTGACTTTGATGTAGTCTTCCAAGTCAAGGAGAGTCATGAACCAGTCTTTGTTGATCAATTCGTTGTAAAGACGTTCCAAGCGTTCTTTCTTACCTACTGCAAGAACAGCATCGCTCACGATGAAGTCAACCAAAGGTTTGATAGCTTCACGAGCGTAGAATTCGCTTGACTTGTAAGCTGCTTTTGCGTAAAGGTCGATAACAGTTTCTGAATCTTCACCAAAGATGTAGATGTTTTCGTCACCAACCAATTCAGCGATTTCCACGTTAGCTCCGTCCATAGTACCCAGAGTCAAAGCTCCGTTCAACATGAATTTCATGTTACCAGTACCTGAAGCTTCTTTAGAAGCAAGTGAGATTTGTTCTGAGATGTCACATGCTGGGATGAGGAAGCTTGCGGCAGTAACGTTGTAGTTTTCAACCATAACTACTTGCAAGTGTGGAGCTACTGCTGGATCGTTAGCAATCACTTCTGACAAGCAAAGGATCAAGTGAATGATGTCTTGGGCGATTGTGTAGGCAGGAGCTGCTTTACCACCAAAGAAGACTGTGATTGGACGAGCAGGGATGTTACCAGCCTTGATATCAAGGTATTTGTGGATCACATACAAAGCGTTCATTTGTTGGCGTTTGTACTCGTGAAGACGTTTGATCTGGATATCAAAGATAGAGTTTGTATTGATTTCCACACCTTGGTGTTCTTTCAAGTGACGAGCCAATTTACGTTTGTTGTGAGCCTTGATGCTTTCCAATTTTTCTTTGACAGCAGCCTTGTCTTCGTATGACAAGAGTTTTTCAAGCTCATCTGCTTCATGGTGCCAACCATGTCCAAGAATCTCATCCAAGTAGTGAGACAAGCTTGGGTTAGCGTGCATGAGCCAACGACGGAATGTGATACCGTTTGTTTTGTTGTTGAATTTTTCTGGATAGATGTCGTAGAAAGCTTTCAACTCTGAGTTTTTCAAAATCTCAGTGTGGAGAGCCGCAACCCCGTTTACGCTGTATCCGTAGTGGATATCCATGTGAGCCATGTGAACACGTCCGCTCTCATCGATGATTTGAACAGCTGGATCTTTGTATTCTGCTTTCACACGGCGGTCCAATTCTTTGATGATTGGTACCAAGTGAGGAACCACTTCTTCCAAGAATTCAAGAGGCCATTTTTCAAGGGCTTCAGCAAGGATTGTGTGGTTAGTGTAGGCAGTCATGCTACGTACGATTGAGATTGCTTCATCAAGTTCGATACCACGCGCAGTCAAGAGGCGGATCAATTCAGGGATAACCATTGATGGGTGAGTATCGTTGATTTGTACAACTGCGTAGTCCGCAAGGTCATGCAAGTTGCTTCCTTTTTCGATTGCTTCGTCGATGATCAATTGCGCACCGTTTGAAACCATGAAGTATTGTTGGAAGATACGGAGCAATTCACCTTGCTTGTCGCTGTCGTCTGGGTAAAGGAAGAGAGTCAAGTTGCGAGCGATATCTGTCTTGTCAAAGTTGATACCATCTTCGATGATAGAAGAATCAACTGAATCCAAGTCAAACAAACGCAAGCGGTTTTTAGTAGCTGTCTTGTAACCAGGTACATCGATATCGTAAAGAGTAGATGTCAATGTGAAGTGTGCAAATGGCACTTGGTAGCTACGGCTTGAGCGAACCAACCAGTTTTGCTCTGTCAACCAAGCGTTAGGAATCGTTTCTTGTTGGTTGTTTTTAAGAACTTGTTGGAAAAGACCGAAGTGGTAGTTCAAACCAACACCATCACCATTCAAACCAAGTGTAGCGATTGAGTCGATAAAGCAAGCTGCCAAACGTCCCAAACCACCGTTACCAAGTGATGGTTCCAATTCTACTTCTTCGATTTCGATCAACTCTTTACCTGCAGCTGCAAGTTCTTTTTTCACATCGTCGTAAAGACCAAGGTTAATCAAGTTGTTTGACAAGAGTTTACCGATCAAGAACTCAGCAGAGATGTAGTAAACTTTTTTCTTACCAGTGTTGACTGGTTTTTGGCTGCTTGCAAGTTTGCTGTAGTTGAGAAGAGCAAGGTAAAGCTCTTCATTGCTACATTCTGCAATGGTTTTATTGTAACGCTTTTGTACAAATTCGTTTAATGGTAACATGTTTATGTGTCTCCTGATATTGTCTTATTTCTTTAATTCTACCAAATTTTCATTGATTCGGCGATAAATTGTAGTCAAGTCAAGCAAAGTTTCTTCAACCGCTGGTGTGAGTTGATCTGCTGTCATACGCCATGACCAGTTTCCGCCAAGAGTAGATGGGAAGTTCATACGAGCTGACTCATCTAGTTCTAGCAAGTCTTGCATGGTTGCAATAGCCATGAAGCTAACAGATGAAAAGACTGTGCGAAGCATTGCGTGTGGCACTGTTTCGTACTCTTTACGGTTCGTGTAACGAGCCATGTATTCACGAGTTGGATCGTCGATCTCATTACGGTACCAACCAAGGACTGTATTGTTATCGTGTGTTCCTGTATACATAACAGAGTTGGCAGGTGCCAAGTGTGGGCTATCGATACTTTCGTCTTCTGGATTGAAGGCGAATTGAAGAATCTTCATTCCTGGGAAGCCAGTGCGTTCACGCAACTCGATGACTTCATCTGTCATGAAACCAAGGTCTTCTGCGATGATGTTTAGCTCACCAAGCTCTTCCTTAACGGCTGCGAAGAGTTTGTAGCCTGGACCTTTCACCCATTTACCAGGTGCTGCTGTATCGGAACCAGCAGGAATTTCCCAGTAAGATTCGAAACCGCGGAAGTGGTCGATACGAACGATATCGTAAATCTTGAAGCTTTCGCGCAAGCGTTCAACCCACCATTTGTAACCGTCTTTGTCCATGGCTTCCCAGTCATAGATTGGGTTGCCCCAAAGCTGACCAGTTGCAGAAAACTCATCTGGTGGGCATCCTGCGATGCAAGTTGCTTTACCATTGGCATCTGTCTTGAAGAGGTGTGGATTTGCCCACATGTCGCTTGAATCTTCCGCTACGTAGATAGGCATGTCCCCAACGATTTCGATGTGGTTATCGTTAGCGTAAGCTTTCAATTTCAACCATTGTTGGAAGAAGAAGTATTGAGTCACACGGTGGTAAACCAACTTGTCTGCCAATTTCTCACGGTAGCTTTCAAGCGCTGAAGCTTTACGCGCACGAGCATCTGCATCTGGCCATTCTGTCCAAGCAAGATTGTCAAAATGCTCTTTAATAGCCATATATTCCGCGAAGAGTTCAAGCCATGATTGGTTGTCTTGAGCAAACTTCTCAAAATCTTTGACATCTCCTACTTCCAAGAAGCGTTTAACTGCTTTTTCTAAAAGCGGACGACGTGCATAATAAATCTTCGCATAATCAACTTCAGATGCATCGCTACCAAAGTCAACACCTTTAAGATCACTGGCTTCGAGCAAGCCTTGCTCTACCAAGATATCAAGGTCGATAAAATGTGTATTTCCAGCAAAGGCCGAGAATGATTGGTATGGAGAATCTCCATAGCTTGTTGTCCCGAGAGGGAGGATTTGCCAGTAACGTTGCTTCGTACGAACCAAGAAATCGACGAAATCATAGGCAGTTTGGCCAAATGATCCAATCCCGTATGCTCCTGATAGAGAAGAGATGTGCATTAACACACCACTTTGACGTTTTTTCATAATAGCACCTCATATGTTTGTTATAAAACGTTGCGCAATCAAGGCGCAAACGTTTGCGTTAAATTAAGTATAGCGTATTTTGAACACAAATGCAAGCGGTTTTAAAAAATTTTTTTTGAATTATTTTAATCAAACAAAACTTGTCTCCACTGATATTTTATGAAATAAGCGAAAAAAATATTAAAGATTTTCTGATTTAAGATAATTCATTCCCAATATCTGCTCTATTTTCTGAAAAAACAAGCCGAATTTACGCAATCGTTTCCCTAATATATTTTCAATTCAAGAAAAACAAACATTTTAAGTTCTTTCCTATATAAAGGCTTTAATAAATGTTTGAAACCTTAAAATTTTTTTAAAATTTTTTCTAAAAATACTTGCAACCGTTTTCTGTTTGTGCTATACTAGGCACATAAAAGAAAACGTTTGCGTTTTCTCATTAAATTATTTTTGTTATTCTTTAGGAGGAATACACTATGTCATCTAAATTCATGAAGAGCGCTGCTGTGCTCGGAACTGCTACTCTTGCTAGCTTGCTCTTGGTAGCTTGCGGAAGCAAATCTGCTGATAAAGCGGCTGATACTAGCTCTTCAGAAGCAAAAGAACTCACTTTCTATGTTGAAGACCAATATAAAGCCTTTGCTGAATCAGCTGCAAAAGCTTATGAAAAAGAAGCAGGTGTAAAAGTTACTATCAAAACAGGAGACCAAATGGGTGGTCTTGACAATCTTTCACTTGACAACCAATCTGGTAAAGCTGCTGACGTTATGATGGCTCCATACGACCGTGTAGGTAGCCTTGGTACTGACGGACAACTTTCTGAAGTTACTCTTAGTGACGGAGCGAAAACAGACGATAAAACAAAATCTCTTGTAACTGTTGGTGGTAAAGTGTATGGTGCTCCAGCCGTTATCGAATCACTCGTTTTGTACTACAATAAAGACTTGCTAAAAGAAGCTCCTAAAACTTTTGCTGATTTAGAAAACCTTGCTAAAGATAGCAAATACGCTTTCGCTGGTGAAGATGGTAAAACAACTGCCTTCCTTGCTGACTGGACAAACTTCTACTACTCATATGGACTTCTTGCTGGTAACGGTGCTTACGTATTCGGCCAAAACGGTAAAGATCCTAAAGACATCGGACTTGCAAACGAAGGTGCAATTACAGCTATCAACTACGCTAAATCTTGGTATGAAAAATGGCCTAAAGGTATGCAAGATACTGAAGGAGCTCCAAACTTAATCCAAACTCAATTCCAAGAAGGTAAAACAGCTGCCATCATCGATGGTCCTTGGAAAGCTCAAGCATTCAAAGATGCTAAAGTAAACTACGGTGTTGCTACTATCCCAACTCTTCCAAACGGGAAAAACTACGAAACATTCGGTGGTGGTAAAGCTTGGATCATTCCATCAAGCACTAAGAACCTTGAAGCTGCTCAAAAATTTGTAGACTTCCTTGTATCAACTGAACAACAAAAAGCCTTCTACGATGCAACCAACGAAATCCCAGCTAACACAGAAGCTCGTACTTATGCTGAAGGTAAAAAAGATGAGTTGACAACAGCTGTTATCGAACAGTTCAAGAACGCTCAACCAATGCCAAACATCTCACAAATGTCAGCTGTTTGGGACCCAGCTAAAACAATGCTCTTTGAAGCTGTAAGTGGTAAGAAAGATGCGAAAACAGCTGCTAACGATGCTGTAACATTAATCAAAGAAACAATCAAACAAAAATTTGGTGAATAATTGATTTGTTCAAGGGGGGTGGAAGTGAAATCCCCCTTTGAATGTATAGATGCGTTTCTCATCAGATATGCGTATCTTGCGATTGAACCCGAGTTTTATCTCGCATCCTATGAAAGGAGTAATCATGGAAAAACAACAGCCTCGCAAAGCAGCCTTGCTGTCAATCATTCCTGGTTTAGGACAAATCTATAACAAACAAAAAGCTAAGGGATTTATTTTCCTTGGTGTTACTGTTTTATTTGTTCTGTATTTTCTAACACTTGCAAGCCCTGAATTGAGCAATTTGATCACACTTGGTGTGAAACCTGGTCGTGATAATTCACTTTTCATGCTGATTCGTGGTGCTTTTCACTCTATCTTTGTTGTCGTTTACTTGCTCTTTTATATCTTTAATATCAAGGATGCACATACGACTGCTAAACGTATCAACAACGGTATTCCTGTAGCTCATACCTTCAAGGATATGATTAAAGGTATTTATGAGAATGGATTCCCTTACCTCTTGATCATTCCATCTTACGTTGCCATGACCTTCGCCATTATCTTCCCAGTTATCGTAACCTTGATGATTGCCTTTACCAACTATGACTTCCAACACTTGCCACCAAACAAATTGTTGGACTGGGTTGGTTTGACGAACTTCACAAACATCTGGAGTTTGAGCACCTTCCGTTCAGCCTTTGGTTCTGTTCTTTCTTGGACCATTATCTGGGCCCTGGCTGCCTCTACCTTGCAGATTGTCATTGGTATCTTTACAGCAATCATTGCTAACCAACCATTTATCAAAGGAAAACGTATCTTCGGTGTTATTTTCCTTCTTCCTTGGGCAGTTCCAGCCTTCATCACTATCTTGACATTCTCAAACATGTTTAATGATAGTGTTGGTGCCATCAACACCCAAGTCTTGCCTCTTTTGTCTAAGGTCCTTCCTTTCCTAGATGGAGCTCTTATCCCTTGGAAAACAAATCCAACTTGGACTAAGGTTGCCTTGATTATGATGCAAGGTTGGCTAGGATTCCCATACATCTACGTTTTGACCTTGGGTATCTTGCAGTCTATTCCTAACGACCTCTACGAAGCGGCTTACATCGATGGTGCCAATGCTTGGCAAAAATTCCGCAACATCACTTTCCCTATGATCTTGGCTGTTGCAGCTCCAACATTGATTAGCCAATACACCTTCAACTTTAACAACTTCTCTATCATGTATCTCTTTAATGGTGGAGGCCCTGGTACTGTCGGAGGCGGAGCCGGTTCAACTGATATCTTGATTTCATGGATTTACCGTTTGACAACAGGTACATCTCCTCAATACTCTATGGCGGCAGCTGTTACCTTGATTATCTCAATCATTGTCATCTCTATCTCTATGATCGCATTCAAGAAACTACACGCATTTGATATGGAGGACGTCTAAGATGAATAACTCAATCAAACTCAAACGTAGACTGACTCAAACCCTCACTTACCTCTACTTGATTGGCCTATCAATCGTGATTATCTATCCGCTTTTGATTACCATCATGTCAGCCTTTAAAACAGGTAACGTCGCAGCCTTTAAACTCGATACCAACATCGACTTTAATTTTGATAACTTTAAAGGACTCTTTACGGAAACTTTGTACGGTACTTGGTATCTCAATACTTTGATTATTGCCTTTATCACAATGGCTGTTCAAACAAGTATCATCGTACTTGCAGGTTACGCCTACAGCCGTTACAACTTCTTGGCTCGTAAGCAAAGTTTGGTCTTCTTCTTGATTATCCAAATGGTGCCAACTATGGCCGCTTTGACAGCCTTCTTCGTTATGGCGCTTATGTTGAACGCCCTTAACCACAGCTGGTTCCTCATCTTCCTCTACGTTGGTGGAGGTATTCCGATGAATGCTTGGCTCATGAAAGGTTACTTCGATACCGTGCCAATGTCTCTTGACGAATCTGCGAAACTAGATGGTGCAGGACACTTCCGTCGCTTCTGGCAAATTGTTCTCCCACTTGTTCGCCCAATGGTGGCTGTACAAGCTCTCTGGGCCTTCATGGGACCTTTCGGGGACTACATCCTCTCTAGTTTCTTGCTTCGTGAGAAAGAATACTTTACTGTTGCCGTTGGTCTCCAAACCTTCGTTAGCAATGTGAAAAACATGAAGATCGCCTACTTCTCAGCAGGTGCTATCCTCATCGCCCTTCCAATCTGTATTCTCTTCTTCTTCCTACAAAAGAACTTTGTTTCAGGACTTACAAGTGGTGGCGACAAGGGATAATTTATCCCCGCCACCCTTTTTTCATTTTGGAGCTTGTTGCTAAAGTTAAAAGATTAGACACACTTCTACAAATCCTATTAAAACCATCCTTTCAATAAGGAATTGATTTGCTAGACTTGAAATAAAGTACATTTCTCTATATAATAAAACTCATATAGAAAACACTCTTAGAAAGATGCCTATGCTTCCATATCCATTCTCGTATTTTACTAGTATCTGGGGATTTCGTAAGCCCCTATCAAAACGTTTCGGCCTCAACTGGTTTCAACTCCTCTTTACGAGCATTTTCCTAATCAGCTTGTCTATGGTTCCAATTGCCATTCAAAACAGCTCGCAGGAAACGTATCCACTGGATACTTTTATCGATAATGTCTACACACCCCTGACAGATGAAGCAATCATGGATTTGTCAGAGAATGCACAAATCGTAGATGGAAAACTGAGCTATTCTGGAATTAAAAATCAGCAAGCTTCTCTTCTGATTGGACCGAGCTCAAGCAAGGAATTGCCAAAGGATTTGCAACTTCATTTTGATACTGAAGAACTCGTCATCAGCAAGGAAAGTAAGGAATTGACTCGCATTCGCTACCACGCGATTCAAACGGAGAGTTTCCAGGGTAAGGAAGCTTTAACTCAGGCTATTTCTAAAGACTGGTACCAACAGAACCGTGTCTATATCAGTCTCTTTCTCGTCCTTGGTGCTAGCTTCCTCTTTGGATTGAATTTCTTCATTGTCTCTCTTGGAGCTAGCTTTCTCCTTTATATCACCAAAAAATCACGCCTCTTTTCATTTAGGACCTTTAAAGAGTGCTACCACTTTATCTTGAACTGTTTAGGATTACCCACTCTGATTACGCTTATTTTGGGACTTTTTGGCCAAAATATGTCAACCCTTATCACTGTACAGAACATTCTTTTTGTTCTTTATCTGGTCACTATTTTTTACAAGACACATTTCCGTGATCCAGATTATCATAAATAGGAGATTTTTATGCCCGTTACGATTAAAGATGTGGCCAAGGCTGCAGGTGTCTCACCTTCAACCGTAACCCGCGTTATTCAAAACAAATCAACGATTAGCGATGAAACCAAAAAACGAGTTCGCAAGGCTATGAAGGAACTCAACTACCATCCCAATCTCAATGCTCGTAGCTTGGTAAGTAGCTATACTCAGGTTATCGGTCTGGTATTGCCTGACGACTCGGATGCCTTCTACCAAAATCCTTTCTTCCCATCTGTCCTACGAGGGATCGCCCAAGTCGCGTCCGAAAACCACTACGCTATTCAGATCGCAACTGGTAAAGATGAGAAGGAACGTCTTAATGCCATCTCACAAATGGTCTATGGGAAACGTGTCGATGGTCTAATCTTCCTCTACGCCCAAGAAGAAGATCCACTAGTGAAGCTCGTAGCGGAAGAACAGTTTCCTTTCCTCATCCTTGGAAAATCCCTCTCACCCTTTATCCCACTTGTCGACAATGATAATGTCCAAGCCGGTTTTGATGCAACTGAGTATTTCATCAAAAAGGGCTGCAGCAGAATTGCCTTTATCGGAGGAACCAAGAAACTTTTCGTTACACAGGATCGTCTAAAAGGTTACGAATTAGCGCTTAAACAACACCAACTTCCGATTGATAACAATCTGACCTACTTTGCGACCGAATTTCTAGAAGAAAAAGGTTATCAATTCAGCAAACTCCTATTTAAGCATGATCCGCAGATTGACGCCATCATCACAACCGACAGTCTCCTTGCAGAAGGGGTTTGTGACTACATCAGTAAACATCAATTAAATGTTCCTGTCTTGAGTTTCGACTCTGTCAATCCTCGACTTGACCTCGTAGCTTATGTCGATATCAATAGTCTGGAACTTGGACGGACATCATTTGAAACGATTTTACAGATTATCAATGACGCAAAAAACGACAGACAAATCTGTTACCGCCAGTTGATTGCCCACAAAATTATCGAAAAATAAAGACCAGCCTCAAGGCTGGTCTTTTGAGTATTATTAATTGTCTGTTTCTACGAATCGTCCTAGGATGTGGACATTTTCGGATACAGAGACAAAGGCTGTCGGATCGACCTGTTTCATGATGTGTTTAAAATCATTAAACTCTGCTCGCGTGATAACCGTAATCAAGACTGCTTTTCTCTCATGATTATAGGTTCCTTCTGCATCGTGGATCATGGTTGCTCCGCGGTGCAATTTTTTATGGATTTTTGCGATTACCTTGTCAGGATTATTGGTCACAATCATGGCCTGCATGCGTTTTTGCTTGGTAAAGACCGCGTCTGTCACACGGCTCGATACAAAAATGGTGATCATAGAGTAAAGGGCGTATTTCCAACCAAAGGTCAGGCCTGCTATCAGCATGATGGTTCCATTTACCAGGAAAGAAATACTACCGACATTCTTACCCGTTTTCTTTCGAATGGTGAGACTGACGATATCTGTACCTCCGCTTGAAATATTGTTACGGAGCGCAAAACCAATCCCCAAGCCCATGACAACACCCCCAAAAAGGGCATTGATGATGGGATCCTCTGTCAAGGTCACAACTGGCACAAGCTGGATAAAGAGAGAACTCATGGATACTGTGATAAAGGTAAAGACCGTAAACTTATGCCCAATCTGATACCAAGCTAAAATCATCAATGGAAAATTGATAGCATAAAAGGTTAGCGATATCGGAATGTAAAAGCCAAACCAGTGATGACTCAAGGCAGAGATAATCTGTGCCAAACCGGTCGCACCACTGGAGTAAACGTGTCCTGGTTGAAAAAAGAAATTGACTGCTACTGCTGACAAAAAGCCATAAACCAGAGAGGCCGATACTTTCTCATCATATTTTTCCCGAGAGATACTTTGTAAAACTCGTAAGATTTTTATCTGATAAGCAAAGCGGCGCAGATAATAGCGCCACCGCTTAATTTGTTTTGCTTGTTTCATCTTCTTCTACTTGTAAGCTGAGTTCCTCTAGTTGTTTGAGAGCGACTGTTGATGGAGCTTGTGTCATTGGGTCGGTTGCCTTATTGTTCTTAGGAAAGGCAATGACTTCACGGATATTTTCTTCTCCTGCTAAGAGCATCACAAAACGGTCAAGACCGATAGCCAAACCACCATGTGGTGGGAAGCCATAGTCCATGGCCTCAAGAAGGAAACCAAACTGGTCATTTGCTTCTTCAGCTGAGAAACCAAGAGCCTTGAACATGCGTTCTTGAAGGTCTTTTTGGTTGATACGAAGACTACCACCACCAAGCTCATAACCGTTCAAGACGATATCGTAAGCAATGGCACGAACCTTAGCCAAATCGCCTTCTAATTCGTGAGCTGTTTCTTCCTGTGGAAGAGTAAATGGATGGTGGGCGCTCATGTAGCGACCTTCTTCTTCAGACCATTCAAACATTGGCCAATCAACCACCCAAAGGAAGTTGAATTTATCGTTATCAATCAAGTCAAGCTCTTTGGCGATACGACCACGAAGGGCGCCTAGTGTTGCATTGGCCACTTCAAGCGTATCCGCCACAAATAGAACCAAATCCTTATCTTCAAGACCAAGTGCTGCAGTCAAATCTGCTTGGATCCCAGTCAAGAACTTGGCAACTGGTCCATTTAATTCTCCATCAACTACCTTGACCCAAGCAAGACCTTTGGCTCCGTACTGTTTGGCTACTTCGGTCATCTTGTCGATGTCTTTACGTGAGTAGTTATCTGCAGCTCCTTTGACTACAATGGCTTTAACAGCAGGTGCTTCTGAGAAGACTTTGAAATCAACACCCTTGACCACTTCTGTCAAGTCCTGAAGCAACATGTCAAAACGGGTATCAGGTTTGTCAGAACCATAAAGTGCCATCGCATCGTCGTATTTCATACGAGGGAATGGAAGCGTCACGTCAATGCCTTTGTTTTCTTTCATCACGCGCGCAATCAAGCCTTCTGTAATATCTTGGATTTCTTGCTCCGTAAGGAAGGATGTTTCCAAGTCGACCTGAGTGAACTCAGGCTGACGATCACCACGCAAGTCCTCGTCACGGAAACATTTGACGATTTGGTAGTAACGGTCAAACCCAGCATTCATCAAGAGCTGTTTCGTGATTTGTGGACTTTGAGGAAGGGCGTAAAAATGCCCTTTATTGACACGAGATGGCACCAAATAGTCACGCGCCCCTTCTGGCGTTGATTTAGAAAGGAATGGCGTCTCCACATCGATAAACTCCAACTCATCCAAGTAGTTACGGATAGAGTGGGTCACCTTAGCACGAAGCTTAAGGTTTTCTAGCATTTCTGGACGACGAAGGTCAAGGTAACGGTAACGCAAACGTGTATCGTCATTGGCCTCAATCCCATCCTTAATCTCAAAAGGCGTTGTTTTGGCTGTATTAAGCACCGTCAAAGCTGTCACGTTCAACTCAACCGCACCAGTCTGCAATTTATCATTGGCTTGCTCACGCGCAGCGACTTGCCCAGTCACCTCGATGACAAACTCACTGCGAAGACTTTCAGCTGTTGCCATGACCTCTGCAGATACTTTTTCAGGGTTGATAACCAACTGCATGATTCCTTCACGGTCACGAAGGTCGATAAAGATCAAACCACCCAAGTCACGACGACGGCCAACCCATCCTTTCAAAGTAATTTCTTGTCCGATATGTTCCTCACGAACACGACCAGCATACATACTACGTTTCATGTTTTCTCTCCTCTTTTATTCTGTTACTATTTTACCATAAAAGCGCAGGCTCTTCATGAAAATCAGCAGAAAAGTTTGATTGTCTTTAGAAATCAAAACGAACAGACAAAAAATCCGATGAAAACGTCATCGGATTCCCTAAATATGATTTTTAACCTTTTTTACGCTTTTCGGCAATCTCAGTTGCCTTTTTGGGTAGGACAATCTCCGTCGCATAAGCTGTCGCAAAACGTAAGATTCCTGCAATAGGCGCAAAGACAACTGCTAGATAGTTGTAAAAGAAGTCGCCTTTAAAGGCATAGGCAAGTGCCCCGATGATAAAGAAGAGAACGACTGCCTGTATCACTGCTAATAAAATTACTCGTTTCATGTGACCTCCTGACTCTATTATAGCATGAGTATCATCAAAAAGCCGATTAAATTATTCAAAGCGTGGAGAGAAATACTGTAAAGAAGGCCTTTTCGGTTCACATAAGCCAGACCCAAACTCAATCCCAGACTGGCATAAACTAAAAACTGTTGCAAAGTTCCTGGAAAATGAATCAAGGCAAAAAGCACACTTGATACGAGGAGAAACGGAGCTGTCTGTTTGCTGTTGTTCTGTTTAGGAAAGAGATAGCGCGCTAACATCCCTCTAAAAATGAGTTCTTCTGTCAGAGGAGCAAAGACCACCACCATAAAGAAACCAAAGACAGGCTGTGCAACTGTCAGCTGTGATACGATTTGTTGATTGACCGACGGATCATCTGGCAAAAAGAACTGGGCTGTAATCGCCACTAGCAAAACCAGTGTTGGCAACCAGATATAACGATTAAAAGCCGTCGTCTGGATGCTAACCTTTTCTGTCTGATACCATCTGTAAACTCCATAAACATAGGCCCCTGACAGGACGATATAAAGTGGCAAGACTCCAAAGATTGAAGCCCCTAGTCCAAGAGCTGATAAAGCCATACTCTGAACCAGACCATAGCCAAAGAAAAAGGATAGAACAGCTAGAAGAAACCAGCCAAGATTTTTAAGTAATTTCATAAAAGACTCCTATTTGAAATAGCGTTTTACCATAGGTAACTGCATCACATTGATGTAAATATGGATAGTTCCTACGAGCAAGAAAGCTAGTAACTGAATCTCTCCTGTCAATAAAGAAAAGAGATCAATCAGAAAGTAGAGACCTGGCAAAACATACTGATTTAATTGGAATAAAACCCGAAAACTCTGTTCCAAATTAGCCTGACGCTCCCCTTCATCATAAGAATTTATATAGTCCAAAACATCCTTTGGTGTAGAGAAGAATTCCAAATCAAACTGACGAACGATTGCAATTGTTTTATAGAGATATTTTTGAGCACTGAAAACCATCGCTAATGCCAAAAAAGAAAGAGATAATGTTAGATAGCTTACATTCAGTACAATTACTTCACTTCCTGAAATGAAGAGAGACAATAAAATCGCTACGCCTGTTATATTAAAAGCGATGGTTCCAAACTCAAGATTACGATACATTTGCACATAATAGGTTTCATTCAGATCATCATCCATTTCCTCTTGATACAAGGAGTGAAACTTTCTACTTTTCTTTAAGAAATTGAAAGTCAAAAGAATGCTAATAAAACCTAACAGTAAACAAATAGCTGATATCCATGGTATCAAGACCTTTACATCTAAAATAGTTCCATGGGATTCTGCACGTGTCTTAAACATCCCTGCAAAACTGCCCAAGAAGCCTCCCAAGATAACAGCCATTAAAAATAACAATCCACGTTTCTTTTTCATATTCATACTCTTTCTAATCTAAACCAATCCAACTAACCACTGACCAAATGCTTTCCCTGATTCATAAATAGCTGTTAAGCCTTCTGTTCCAAGTGACACCAAAATCAAACAAACAGAAAGTAAGAGAATAGCTTGATTTCTTGCTTTTTTTGCTCCATCTCCCAAGGGTTCATTCCCAAGCCAACCTGCTAGATAGGCATAGAGAGTTACTGTTATAATCCCAATCTCCGTCGAAGAGAGAAATAACAAGACTGTCACCAAACGAACGATATTGGCTTGAATGTTAAAATAATTTCCTAAACCTGCACAAACACCGGCAAGTTCTTTGTGCTCAGTATCGACTTGAAAACCTGCTAAAAACTCTCTCATGATTTTTCTCCTTTTTCACTTGCTAAATTTTTTGATTTCTTTTCAATCCAGTCAACTACTGGGATGAGAGCAAAGTAGGCCCAAATAAATTGGTCACTTTGATAGGAACTAAACCAGCCTAATTCTATCCCAATCAATAGAAATACGCTGACTAATAGAGCTATGGCAACTACATAATAAATCACTTTATACTTATTCATTCCTCATCCTCCTCTATCCGAAATACCGACTCGACTGGTTCATTGAATATCTGTGAAATCTTCAGGGCGATTACAATGGACGGGGTGTATTCGTCCCGTTCTAGTAGGCTAATGGTCTGTCTGGAAACTCCTGCTAACTTGGCCAGTTCGGTTTGATTGAGACCATCGCGAGCCCGAAGCTCTTTTAAACGATTTTTAAGCATTCTTTTCTCCTTTTCTCTTAACTTGCTTATATTGTAACACATCTTTTTATTTTTGACAATCATATTTGTCAAAAAGCTTAGGATTTTTGTCATTTTGCAAAAGAAAAAGGTCAGGAGTAAGATCCTGACCAGTTTTAAATACCATTAAAAGCCTAATTTTTCAAATATTTCTGAGAAGTTTTGGCTGATTGTCTCAAGTGATACTTGAACTTCTTCTCGGGTTTGGTTGTTCTTGACTGTCACTTGTCCGCTTTCGACTTCGCTTTCTCCTAGGGTGATGAGGGTCTTAGCCGCAAAGGCATCGGCTGATTTGAACTGAGCTTTGAGCTTCCGGTTGAGGTAATCACGCTCTGCTTTGAATCCTTGTTGGCGAAGGGTTTGTACCAATTCCAAGGCCTTAACATTTGCTCCTTCACCCAAGACTGCGATATAAACATCTAGGGCATTTTCGATAGGGAGGGTCACACCTTGCTTTTCAAGGATGAGAAGCAGGCGCTCTACACCAAGTCCAAAACCAAATCCAGCAGTTTCAGGACCACCAAAGTAAGCAACCAAACCATCGTAACGACCACCCGCACAGACGGTCAAGTCATTGCCCTCGATTTCTGTGATGAACTCGAAAATGGTGTGGTTGTAGTAGTCCAGACCACGCACCATATTGGTATCGATGATGTAATCTACTCCAAGATTTTCCAACATTTGACGCACAGCATCAAAGTGAGCTTGGCTTTCTTCATCAAGGAAATCCAAGATAGACGGCGCATTCTCTACTGCCTCCTTGTCTTCTTTTTCCTTAGAGTCCAAGACACGGAGAGGATTTTCCTCCAAACGACGCTGGCTATCCTTAGACAAGGTCTCCTTGAGCGGTGTCAAGTAGTTGATCAAAGCCTGACGATAGGCCGCACGACTCTCAGGATTTCCAAGAGTGTTAAGATGCAATTTGATACCTTGGATGCCAATTTCTTTCAAGAAATGAGCTGCCATAGCGATGGTTTCCACATCGGTAGCTGGATTGCTAGAGCCAAAGCACTCAACACCAATCTGGTGGAACTGACGCAAACGTCCTGCTTGTGGACGCTCATAGCGGAACATAGGGCCCATGTAATAGAACTTACTTGGCTTTTGCACTTCTGGTGCGAAGAGTTTATTTTCTACATAGGAACGGACAACAGGAGCTGTTCCTTCTGGACGAAGAGTGATATGACGGTCACCCTTGTCATAAAAATCGTACATTTCCTTGGTTACGATATCCGTTGTATCTCCGACAGAGCGACTGATAACCTCGTAATGCTCAAAAATAGGCGTGCGCACTTCTGCGTAGTTATAGCGCTTGAAAATTTCACGGGCAAAGCCCTCAACGTACTGCCACTTGGCAGACTCAGCAGGTAAAATATCCTGTGTTCCTTTAGGTTTTTGTAATTTCATAGAGAATCCTCTTTAAACTTAATAGTCTTATTTTACCATAAATAGAGGGATTAAGACAGTAGGAAAAAAATTAGGATTTACATATCATTTTTGAGATTCAGACTTGTCAGAAGAATAGCCAGCAAAGAAAGGACAACAAATAAGATCCAAGTCAACTGCATATCCCATACGGCTACAAGTGAAAAACAGGCTGTACCAAGAGGTACTGATAAGGTAAACAATAAACCTAAAAAATTACTGGTACGAGCTAGAACATCTGGAGCTAGATTTTTCATGAGCATGGCACTAATCTTTGGGGACACTTTACCAGACACATACAAGGTTAAAAAGAGGAATAGCAAACCAAGCACGACTTGATTGAATAAGTTAGCCAGACCAACTAGACTGACTCCTAATGTCGCCCACATCATCAATCTAGGCAAGGACTGCTTCCCAAAATAATCATTGCCCGTAAGGCTACTGATGATGATTGCTAATAAAACACAAACTTGTTCGATAAATAGTGCCTCTGTGTAAGAAAAATTCAAGAGAGAATGGCTCAAAAAGAAGATGTTATAAATGCTTCCCAGAGCGCCGCCCAGGGCATTGATAAGCAAGACAGCAAAGATCATGAATCCAAAGTTTTTCTGTCCACTTTTTAGAAAAACGAGACGTAAATTTCGGTAAATTGTTAGGAACTGTTCTTTGATAGAAAGCTTCTCATTTTTTAGGATTTCACCATCAGGAGATGAAATTGACAGGCCCAATTTGCTTCTTCCTAAAAAGAGAATAGCGGCTGATACTAGGAAAAAACAGGCATTGATTCCCGCAACGAGGGAAAAATTATTGACCGATAGACCTAAGAGCCAGACTCCAAAAGCCTGACCACCAATAGCTGAAATATAGGTGATAAACTGGGAAAAAGAATAAGCCTCCATTAGATCATTTTCAGCCACTTTTTCCTTAATAAGAGGCATGCGCAAACCACCTGCAAAATCACTGATCACATCACTGATGACATTAATCAAACACAGGCTAGAAAAGGCAAAGAGACTGGCTTGACCAAGCACCAGAGCTGCCAGGAAAAAGAGAAGAGCCTGAAACAAACCGCTGTAAGTCATCCATTTGATCTTGTCCCTCGTGTAATCTGCCCGAATCCCTACAAAAACTGTAAAGAGAGTCGGAAGAATCATCACAATATTCGCCATAGCAACCGCAAAAGAGGCTTGTGGCAAGGTCGATGCATAGACAATAAATACCAAGTTAAAAATAGAAGCACCAAAAGCATTGAAGAAGCGTGACAAAGTCAATAGGCGATAAGCTTGATTTCTAAACAATAATTTCATAGATAATCTCCCTTCTTGTTATAAGTTCAATATGAAGTATGACCATAGTATAGCACTTATGAATTAGCGAGAAATTTTTTTGAATATATGCAACAAACAAAATGAAAAAAAGAAACTATAGAACTTCTTTGATGACCTGAGAGAGGTCAAGAGTTCTATCGCTTCAAATTTTAAATTATTTTCTTACCTTGCAGATATTCAAGCATCAGTCGTTTTTCTATAGTATTCGGCAGATTTGTTACAGCCAAGCATCTCAAAAATACGAACAGCATCTTCCATCTTTTTTTGTCCTTCCTTAACTCTGCCTTGCTTGCTATCAAGGAGACCTTCCGCCCACAAATAGACAATTCGGAAATAGGTCTCATTTTCCTTGTAGAAATGCTCTTCGATAACACGCTTAAAATAACAGGCATTGGTAAATTCTTCACACTCAATGCTGGCTAAAAAACCATTCAATAGCATGGTGTGAAAAAGGTTCCGATTTCCCTTCATTTCCATTAGAAAATCAGATTTTCGGACCATTTCTCGTACATATCTAGTAAAAAGAGGAACAGATAAGAGTGGGGAACTAACTGAGAACAAATTGAGTTCATAAATTCCCCAAATCTCGGTAGAAAACAGGTAATCATGAAGGACTTTCTCTTCCTCTGCTGTTAACTCTACCGTTTCATCCATGCTTTTCATATAAGACTTGATCATAATGGCATTTAGAATATGTTTCTGTTTGTTTTGAGAATTGGCATGCTTTTGATATTCCTTGCGATACAAATCCTCGAGAGGCGCTATATTCTTTGGCTCCAAGATATCTGTGATTTCTTTTCTCAACTCAGAATCTGTATCATACTGAAAACCTCTAGCCAGAAAGAGGATTTCCTCCATACTCGCAGATATATTTTCTAAGGCAAATAGAAACTTTTCCATCGAAAGTTCACTCTGTCCTGTTTCAAAACGAGACAACATGGACGGAGAAAATTGTCCCCCAGTTGCTTGTCTTAGTGAGATATTTCTTGACTCTCGTAATTGTCTAAAGACTTTTCCAATCTGCTCCATAGACTTCCCCTTGATTCCGTATTTTCTTCATTTTATCATATTTTTCAGAAAATTCATCAAAAGCTTGCTAAATTGTCAGAATTATGAGAAAATAGAGGATATTTATCAGGTGGAGGGACTGTTATGAGAGACGATATCAAAATCAATGACCACGCTTTGGCCTTACAAGACCAAATTATCGAAAAACTAGAGAAGGTTTTTGATACAGATGTGGAATTGGATGTGTACAATCTGGGCTTGATTTATGAAATCAATCTGGATGAAACGGGTCTCTGCAAGATTGTCATGACCTTCACTGACACCGCCTGTGATTGCGCCGAAAGTTTGCCTATCGAAATCGTCGCAGGTCTAAAACAAATCGAGGGTATCGAAGATGTCAAGGTTGAAGTTACCTGGTCGCCTGCTTGGAAGATCACACGAATCAGTCGCTACGGCCGTATCGCCCTTGGACTGCCACCTCGTTAATACTCTTCAAAAATCTCTTCAAACCACGTCAGCTTTATCTCCAACCTCAAAGCTGTGCTTTGAGCAACCTGCGCCTAGCTTTCTAGTTTGCTCTTTGATTTTTATTGAGTATAAGCAGGCAAATCACTTTTGAAGATGAAAAGAAGCAAGCCGAAATGGCTTGCTTTTTGAGTTTATTTTTTACCTGACTTGTCCATATTCCAGAAGTCTGTCACGGCTCCGCGAGAAGCGGATGATACGATGTGGGCATATTTACCGAGAACACCACGGCTGTAAAGTGGTGGCAAGGTTGTTTCTGCCTTGCGTTTTTCAAGTTCTTCTTCAGATACGGCCATGGAAATTTCTTTGGTATCTTGGTCAACCGTAACGATGTCACCTGTACGGAGGTAGGCAATCGGTCCACCATCCTGAGCTTCAGGAGCGATATGTCCGACAACCAGACCATAAGTACCACCAGAGAAGCGTCCATCTGTCAAGAGGGCAACCTTATCTCCTTGACCTTTACCAACGATCATAGAAGAAAGTGAGAGCATCTCAGGCATACCAGGACCACCCTTCGGTCCAACGAAACGAACAACGACAACATCGCCATCAACGATTTCATCTGTCAAGACAGCCTGGATAGCGTCTTCTTCTGAGTCAAAGACCTTAGCTGGTCCAACGTGACGACGCACTTTAACACCTGATACCTTGGCAACCGCTCCATCAGGGGCAAGGTTCCCGTTCAAGATGATAAGCGGACCGTCTGCACGTTTTGGATTTTCAAGTGGCATAATGACTTTTTGGCCTGGTGTAAGGTCTGCAAAGTCAGCCAAGTTTTCAGCGACTGTCTTACCAGTACATGTGATACGGTCGCCATGAAGGAAACCATTTGCCAAAAGGTATTTCATAACCGCTGGCACACCACCGACTTCGTAGAGGTCTTGGAAGACATACTGACCAGATGGTTTCAAGTCAGCCAAGTGAGGCACACGTTCTTGGATTGTATTGAAGTCCTCAAGTGACAAGTCAACATTAGCCGCATGGGCAATGGCAAGCAAGTGAAGAGTGGCATTTGTAGAACCACCGAGAGCCATCGTTACAGTGATGGCATCTTCAAAGGCTTCACGAGTCAAGATATCTGATGGTTTGAGACCAAGTTCCAGCATCTTAACAACAGCACGTCCTGCTGCTTCGATATCTTCTTTCTTGTCGGCTGATTCAGCTGGGTGAGATGAAGATCCTGGCAAACTCATACCGAGAACTTCGATAGCAGTCGCCATGGTGTTAGCTGTATACATACCACCACAGCCACCAGGGCCCGGGCAGGCATTACATTCAAGACGTTTCACGTCCTCAGCTGTCATGTCACCGTGGTTCCATTTTCCGATTCCCTCAAAAACAGAAACCAAGTCAATGTCTTTTCCATCAAGATTTCCCGGTGCAATGGTTCCACCATAGGCGAAAATAGCTGGAATATTCATGTTAGCAATGGCAATCATAGAACCAGGCATGTTCTTGTCACAGCCACCGATAGCGACAAAGGCATCGACGTTATGACCACCCATCGCCGCCTCGATGGAGTCCGCGATGATATCACGAGACGTCAAAGAGAAACGCATACCAGGCGTTCCCATGGCAATCCCGTCCGCTACGGTAATAGTTCCAAACTGAACAGGCCAAGCGCCTGCAGATTTGACACCTTCTTTAGCCAATTTCCCGAAATCATGCAAGTGGATGTTACATGGTGTATTTTCCGCCCAAGTCGAAATCACTCCCACAATCGGTGTTTCAAAGTCCTTATCTGTCATACCAGTCGCACGAAGCATAGCACGGTTAGGTGATTTAACCATGCTGTCATAAATGCTACTGCGGTGACGTTTATCTAATTCAGTCATCTTATCCCTCCCATTTCAGTTTTTACTATTATAGCACATTTTAAAGGCAATGAACAGAAGAAAATTCTTGAATTTTCAGAAAATTCCGATTAACAACTTCTAATTTTTTCATCTTTTTTTGTCAAGTAACTTTACTTTACAAAAAAAATGTGTTATCCTAGTATGGTTGATGAAAATCACTAGATTGAATCGAATTTAAATACCTAAAGGAGAAATCAAAATGGCAGTACCTGCACGTCGCACTTCAAAAGCGAAGAAAAACAAACGTCGTACACACTACAAAGTAACAGCTCCATCTGTAAACTTTGACGAAACTACTGGAGATTACTCACGTTCTCACCGCGTATCACTTAAAGGATACTACAAAGGACGTAAAATCGCCAAAGCTGCATCAGCTGAATAATAGAAGGGAGATACCATGCGCGTAAATATCACACTTGAACACAAAGAATCTGGTGAACGCTTGTACCTTACTTCTAAAAACAAACGTAACACTCCAGACCGTCTTCAATTGAAGAAATACTCACCAAAACTTCGCAAACACGTAGTGTTTACAGAAGTTAAATAAGCACACCTAACTCAAAACGCCTTACTGGGCGTTTTTTGCTTTATTGGTTAGCGATCTATAGTTTTTCAGGAGAGATTTATGGCGTTTTATCTTTGGATGTTTCCTCTACTTTTTATCTTTCACGATATGGAAGAAATTATCGGTCTTGTCCCTTGGATCCGTCTCAACAAAACCTTACTGACCCAAAAGGCTCCAGCTATTCTCAAGATTCACAAAGGAATTACAACAGAGGGATTTGCCCTTGCTGTTTTTGAAGAATTTTTCCTTGTCTTAACCATCACTTTATTAGCGTTTTTTACTCAATCTAGAGCGCTCGAATTGGTTTGGTTAGGAGGATTTGCGGCCTTCGCGCTTCATCTCTTGCTCCATATTGGACAATCAATTCTTCTCCGCAAGTATATTCCTGCTCTAATCACTTCTATCCTTTGTTTTCCTATCAGTGCTTATTTGATTACAGACATCGTGCATTTGTGGCAGGTTTCGACTAGCGAATTTTTCCTATTTTCACTGGTCGGTTCAGGCATCGTCGTCATCAATCTCCTCTTTGCTCTCTGGCTTGGGAAAAAGTATTCCACCTGGCTTGCCCATAACCATTAACAAAAGTTCCTTGCAATTTCATTTTGCAGGGAATTTTTTTATCCTCCTTCACAGTTAAGAAATGTTCTATAGTTTTTTAAGACAAAGCAAAAAGCCCACTGTTGTAGGCTTTCTGTAAGATATTTCTTAAAATTAAAGCATTTTGTTATCTTCCTACTTAATAGGTACAGAAAAACAGGACTAAGCCTGCTCAGTTTTTTGCCCTGTTTCTACAAAAGTTTATTGCTTATAAATAAGTATAGAAAATGAAAAGGGTAACTAAAAGGGGAATTAAATCGATGAGTTCAGTAAGCAAGTAAATTGCACCTGTTATAGGTGCTTTTTATTTTGCTACTATTATATTACAAAAAGCACCATACGGTGCTTTTTCTTTTATTACTCTTTTTCTTCAAGGTTTTTATCATCTCTTGCTTTACTCTTCTTAAATACACTAATATAAGCCACAGCACTTGCTAATAAGATACCTAACCCTTGTATATTTTTGTTGTTATAAATAAGGAACATCGAACCTATTACAATTATTATTCCTATTATTCCGGCAAAAATGACACCCAAAAGAGCATCTCTGTTATTTGCAGTAACAACTTTTTTCTCTAAATCCATACGGTGTGTAGACTGTTGTTCCGCCATTTTCATTATTCTATCTGCACCGTTAGGAATTGAAGCATTAAACTCCTTTAATAGATGTGGAGGAGGAATTGGCCCTGAATAACTCATGCTTTCAACACGTTGAGCTATCAGTTTATCTGTAACTTCTTCTCGAACATCTGTTGGTTGTTTTTCGATGAACTCTGTAACTTGATGAGCCGTTGTAAGGTTGGATTTAGAATTAGGGTTGGAGCTAGGCTTGTGCTTTGACTTCTTTTTTGAATTGCTCATAAGCCCCCCTGATATCATTACCAATCATAAACCAATCATTAAAAATAGCTTTTTTATCAGCTTCTTCACCAGAGCGTGATGTATTGTAAACTCTCTTGTTTCTTGTGGATGCAATATCAAGAACTCTGGATACTCCTGATAAAAAATCATTTTCAGCCACTAGAAAAGTTGTCTTCTTATTCATGATTTGCCTCCTAGTAAAAATATTGTACGAATCAAAATCAATCCATACTATATCAAGTATACACTTTTTAAAAAAATTTGTCACTACTTTAATTCAACTTTCTAAAAAAGATTAAAATATATACTTACTTATTCGAAAAACTTAATGCTATTATTTGGAAATTAAAAAATTAACTTTCATTATCGCTTATACCTTTTGCAATGTTTTCTATATCAGCTTTTTTATTCTTTAAATGGTAATCTTTGACCTCCCTATTATTTTCTTTTAACATTCTATGATTTTACAATATCCTTGTATTTAAAAGTTTTTTAGGCTATAATTAAATTAACGAATAGAGGTTTTCCATCTCCCCTTGAAACAGAACTTTCTGCGGTAGGAGGTGGGACACTTCTATTTTTATTATTTATCTATTAAAGCGATAAGTACCCAAACATCTAAACAATTCTACTTTATCCATGACCATAAGCCACCTCTCAAAAGAGAACGCAAAAAAAGCAGTCTCATTCTATGAAACTGCACTAAAAAGCTTATAACTGAACAAATAACTGAACAAACCCAGAAATCAACTTTTTAAGACAAAGCAAAAAGCCCACTGTTGTAGGCTTTTTGTAAGATATTTCTTAAAATTAAAGCATTTTGTTGTAGAATTCAACGACAAGTGCTTCGTTGATTTCTGGGTTGATTTCGTCGCGTTCTGGCAAACGAATCAATGAACCTTCCAATTTTTCAGCGTCGAATGATACGAATGCTGGACGTCCAAGAGTTGCTTCTACTGCTTCAAGGATAGCTGGAACTTTCAATGATTTTTCGCGAACTGAGATTACTTGACCTGGGGTTACACGGTATGATGGGATATCAACACGTTTTCCGTCAACAAGGATGTGCCCGTGGTTTACGAATTGACGTGCTTGGCGACGTGTAGTTGCAAGACCAAGACGGTAAACAACGTTATCCAAACGACGTTCCAAAAGAAGCATGAAGTTGAAACCTAGGATTCCGCCTTTGATTTTTGTAGCTTGTACGAACAAGTTACGGAATTGTTTTTCACCTACACCGTAAGTGAAACGAAGTTTTTGTTTTTCAGCCAATTGCAAACCGTATTCTGACAATTTAGAACGGTTGTTTGGTCCGTGTTGTCCTGGTACGTAGTTACGACGTGCCAATTCTTTACCTGTACCTGTAAGTGAAAGGCCAAGGCGACGAGCTTGTTTCCAAGATGGTCCTGTATAACGTGACATATGTATGTCCTCCTGATATAAATAATATTTCGGTGGAAATAGTCACTTAGAAAGCCCTGATTCGTGCAGATGCCCTTCGCCTAAACAGCCAAGGTTACTTGTCATAAGACACCTGTTGACGAGCTTCATGCTTTCCTGCTGCTATTTCACACAAGGGCTATTGTACCATGAAAAACTAGATTTGTAAAGGGATTTTACGCCTTTATTTCAATTTGAGGCTGAATGTAAACTTGCTTCCTAAACCATACTGACTTTCTGCTGTGATTTCGCCACCTAGCTGATGTGCTAGTTCTCGTGCAATCGCAAGTCCTAATCCATGTCCACCTGTCTTCATATTGCGCGAAGTTTCTACACGATAAAGTCGTTTAAAGATCTTTTCCAAATCCTCAGGAAGGATCCCCTGACCCTCGTCTTTCACACTGATTGTCAGCTCTTGTTCTGTTAATTGGGCAAGAACCTCGATTCTGGTTCCTGGTTCTGAATATTTAAAGGCATTGTTTAACAAATTGACCAAAATGCGAGAAAGTTTGTCAGAATGGCTCTTGATTTTCGCCGACTCAGGTGATACTTGAATGTAAACATCCCGCTCCTCTTGTTCAATCTGGAGTTGAAATTCACTCATTGACTCAATCAGCAATTGATCTAAAAATACCTCTTCGACTTCTTCATCAGCAGTATCTTGAGGTTGTGTATTGAGAGTCAAAACATCCAATTCCTCCACTAGCTTGTTTAGACGCTCAGTTTGCCGACCAATCGTGGCTAAGTAGTGGAGCCGCTCCTCTTCCTTAATCACCCCATCTAGAATTCCCTCCACAGTAACCTGAATGGAGGTAATGGGAGTTTTAATATCGTGAGAGAGCTGTGCAATCATCATTCTCTTTTCTTGCTCGCTCTCATCAAGTGATTGAAAGGTAGCTTGCAAATTGTGGGACATGTCATTAAAAGCCTGTCCCAGCTCTTGAAATTCTAATGGTCCTTTGGTTTCGATTTCTGTGCTGAAATCCTTGCTGGCTATATCCTGAGCTTGTTTTTTCAAATGTTTCAGAGAAGAGAACACAGGCGACAAAAGAAAGATGCTCACTGCAGCGCCAATGAAACTAGCAATCAAGGTCATTCCAACTAGAAAGTAAACTTCACTTTTCTCAATCAACATTCGTTGGACTGCCCAGAAAACGACCAAAATCGTTAGTAGAGTCGACACTAGATACCCCACTAAAATATAGTTTTTTAATTTCATTTTCTACCTCTTGGTTTTTCCATCTTATAGCCCAAACCCCAGACAGTTTTGATAGCAGGAGCATTTGAATTTGTATACTTGGTCAACTCTTGCCTCAAAGCATGGATATGAACATTGAGTGTATTGGTATCATCCACATAGTCCTCTTGCCATATCTTCTCGTAAAGTTCCGTCTTTGAAAAGACTCTCTCAGGATTGCTGGCTAATACCCATAGAAGTTCAAAGGATTTTACTGTCAATTCCAAAGGTTGCTCCCCAATGCGAACCTCATGAGTCACATGGTTGATCACTAAGTCACCAAACTCGATCTGTTCTGTCTCTCCTCCACGGCTAAGGCGACGCAAGATATTATTCACTCTTAAAACCAATTCGCGTGGGCTAAAGGGTTTGACTATAAAATCATCTGCCCCCAAACTTAACCCATAAATCTTATCCTGTTCGCTTGTCTTAGCAGTTGTAAAGAGGAAGGGTTGATCCGGAGCGATGTACTGAACTTCACTGATAAAATCATAACCGTCCATATTGGGCATCATGATATCTGTGATAATGAGGTCGATAGATTTTTTTCTGAAAAGCTCTAATCCCTCCTTACCATCATGGGCGACCAAAACGTCGTAACCTGCCTGTAAAAGATAGCGGTTTTGAATATCTAGAATATCTATCTCATCATCAACCAGCAAAATTGTCTTTTTCATCTGACACTCCTTCGATAAAAACAGTGTTATACTTGCTTTAGTATAACACTATTTTCCCTAATGTTTAAGTGATTTGAATCTTAATCTTCTCGTTTGGTTGTCAAACCCAAAAGTCCAACAAGACCTGCCAAGGCTAGACCAAAGATACCAAGGCCAGCTGTAGCCGTTTTAGCTTCCCCAGTATTTGGTAGCATCGCTCTATCATCTTTTTTCATCATATTAGCCATTGGGCTAGAAGCTGGTTGATCTGCTTTCATATCTGACATATGGTGATTTGTACCCATCATGCCCTCAGTCGTACCTGTAGAGCCTGTTTCAGAAGGCTTCGTATTCATCTGACCTTGTTGAGATGGTGTTGTCGCCATTTCTTTTCCACGAAGCTGAATCGTTACTTGACGAGTAGCATTCAGATTGGTCAAATCTGGTTTGCCGTCTTTAGCGCCATAGACTTTAACAGTAGCTAGATACGTATGGGTTCCGTTAGCTCGAAGTTGCTCCAGCAAGGCCTGACCATCTTTGCCAACCGTATTGCCATTCAAATCCACTTCGTAGAAATATTGACCTTTAGCCAAGCCTTCAAGTGGCAATAGAGCAGGATTTTTAGCTGTTCCGTTGTCTGACCATGGGGCTTTGTCGGAAGCTTTTAACAAGAGGCGAGTCAACATACCATCTCCACCAAAAGCTTCGTATGGAATAACTTGGTTGACACCGGCCAAGAAAGGTCCAGGAACATTTGCTTTGTCAAGGTAGCTAGCTGGAACATCAATCATGTCTTTGACATTGTTAACAACAGACTCTTTAACCTGATTTGGTGTGGTTGAAGCGTTCAAATTAACAGTCAAATCTTTAGTCGCTACCAGATTAGTTAAGTCAGGCTTGCCGTCTTTTGCACCGTACACCTTGATAGTAGCTTTATAGCTTTGCGTACCATTTTGTTTCAAGAGGTCAAGCAGCTCTTTATCTGATTTTCCTTGGGAGCCTGCCAAGTCTACTTCATAGAAGTAAAGGCCTTTGCCCAATTTCTCTACTGGTGGAAGAGCGGGATTTTTGGCTGAACCGTTGTCTGACCATGGAGCCTTATCAGATGCTTTCAAGATAAGGCGAGTCAACATGCCGTCACCAGCGAAGAATTCGTATGGAATGACTTGATTGACACCAGCTGTGAAGGGACCAGGGAAGTTAGCCTTGTCCAAGTAAGTGGCTGGGACATCTACTGTATCTTTGGTATTGTCAGCCACACCTTTTTGTACTTCAGCTGGGGTGGTCGCTGGTTGCGATTCACTGGCTTCACGGTCTTGCCCAGAAACTGTAGACGCAGAACTTTCCACAGGTTTAACTGCATCTTCTGTTTGTTTCTTAGAGTCAGGTTGTGCTTGCACTTCTTCTTTTGGTGCTACTGCCGACTCTTTAGCAGTTGCGTCCGCTTTTTCTGACGAGCTTGTCGTATCCTCACTTGCTTTAGGTGTTGGAATAGACTGTTCTGAAGGAAGAGCTACATCGACTGCTTTTTTGAGAACCTCTGCTGGTAAGTCGCTCTTTTCACTCACCGAAGCAGCGTCTGGCACGACTTGGGCAGGAGTCGGATTGATGACATCAGCACGTGCAGAACTTGGTTGACCGACTAGGACAAAGAAGCCACTAGCCACAACAACTGAAGCAACACCGACACTGAGACGGCGAATTGACCAACGAGTATATCTCTGATTTGGATTGAATTTCATAGGATTCTCCTTAGAGTTTTCTTTTTTTTGATGATTCTAGTATAATCTCCTAAAATTAAAAAGGATTAAGAAAAAGTTAAAATTTTTCTTAAACCCCTCTTATAAAATACTTATATTGACTCGTTAATTATCAGAAAATAGAGTAGCACTTCCTCTCCTACTCACTTAGCTCTGCCAAAGTATCCAAATGTTGGTTATTAATGACGGCCATGATGTAGGCATCTGCCTGCAAGAGGTCATTAGGTCCGAATTGGACATCCAGAGGAGCATTTTCGTAGGCACGAAAGCCAAGTACGTTGAGGTTGTATCGCCCACGCAAATCCAACTGACTGAGGCTTTTACCTACCCATGATTGGGGGATTTTCATCTCGACAATCGATACATTCTTGTCCAGCTGAAAGACGTCTACGCTGTTATGAAAGAGGATGGTCTGCGCCAATGAGCGCCCCATTTCAAACTCTGGTGAGATGACTGCGTCTGCCCCGATTTTTTCTAGAACCTTTTTAGCTGTATGACTTTTGACCTTGGCAATAACGGTCGGTACTCCTAGACTCTTGCAGTGCATAACCGCTAGAACACTGGACTCCAAATTTTCACCCGTTGCGACAACTACGGTATCGCAGGTGTCAATCCCCGCTGATAGAAGGAGTTCTTCATCCGTGATATCTCCAACTACTCCACGCGCCAGCACAGGTTCAAATTGATTAATGCGTTCCTCGTGGTCATCAATAGCGATGATATTCATGCCATGCTTGGCTAGGGCAGCCAAAACACTGCTCCCAAAAATTCCCAAGCCTAAAATTCCAATTGTCCGATCTGACATCGTTCTTCCTTTCTTATCCGATAGTGATATCTGCTTTCATATAGTGAATCGTATCTTTCTTGTCTGGCTGGTATTCCGCTACACTGACCAGTAGTGTCAAGGGACCAATACGGCCGATAAACATCAACAACATAACGATGCTGAGGGCTATCTTGCCTAGCTCCGGTGTTAAATTCGCCGTCACCCCAACTGTCGCAAGGGCTGAAATGGTCTCAAACATGAGGTAAATAAAACGCGGATTTCCCTCTGCTGTTATCCCTAGTAGGATCAAGCCCAGCAAGAATGTTAGCAAGAAGATAATAAAGACACTGAAAGACTTTTGCACGGTTCGGGGTTCAATAGTCCTCCGAGCCACATTGGCATGAGGCAAGCCCAATAGTTCGCTACGGGCAAAGACCAACAAAACAAAGAAGGTCGTAATCTTGAGCCCCCCTGCTGTCCCTCCAGGTGCCCCACCCAGAAACATCTGCAAGATGTAGATCAGTAAGGTAACTGGTCGAGCCTGTGTGTAGTCAATGGAAGCAAAACCTGCCGTTCTCATGCTGACGGTCTGGAAAAAGCTAACCAGCAGTTTTTCTGGGAAACTAAGATTTCCAATCGTCCCAGGATTATTCCACTCAATTAAGAGAGTCGATACTGTTCCAAAGAGCAGAATTCCCGCAGTTAGAAGGAGAACCAACTTAGTATGAAAGCGAAGGCGTCGTTTTTTCTTTTTCCCAATCTGGGTCGCTAGGTCAAACCAGACCATAAATCCTAGACCACCCGTGATAATCAAACCAGCAATCACTAGATTGATCAAGGGGTCCGTTTGAAAGGCTACCAAACTCGTACTTCCAAAATTATCAAATCCAGCATTACAGAAAGCTGAAACAGCCAAAAAGATAGAGGTTAGAATCCCTCGCCCCCAGCCAAATTCAGGAATGAAGCGGAAACTCAAGAGAAAGGCTCCGAGCCCTTCCACCAGAAAAGTCGTCAGAAAGATTGAGCGGATGAAGTCCTTTAGAGACTGGGTTTCTCCATAACTGAAACTTTCTTGAATAGTCTCACGACCACGAAGACTGAGCTTTTGCTTGCCTTGGATATAAAAGATTCCAATAAAGGTCATAAGCCCCAATCCACCGATCTGGATCAAGAGCATGCAAATCAACTGGCCCCAGATATTGTAAGTAGAGGCCACTGGCTGGGTAAAGAGCCCTGTCACACAGACCATAGACACAGTCGTAAAGAGATGGTCAAAGTAGGTCGCTTGTGACGTCCCTGCTTGCACAAAGGGGAGGCTTAAAAGGAGCGAACCTAAGAAGATCACTAGGGCAAAACTTAAAAAGATGCGACGGGCTGGTGATAACCGAGCCAGAGTCATATTTATTTTTTCCAAAAAAGATTTGATTAACATAGCTACATTCTACCATAAAAACAGTCAGAACACTCACATGTGGTACACAATGGCAAGACAGAGTTCGAGTGCCTTATCAAAAGCTTCTGCGCCCCAGTCACGACTGTCGTAGTTATCTAGATCTGCTAAGGAATCTGCGGTAAAGAGCAACTCTCCCCAGACAACCCCACGTAGCTGAGACACTGCCGCAAGAGCAGAGCACTCCATCTCCACAACAGCACAGCCTTCCTCCTTGCGATAGGCAACCTTTTCAGCCGTCTCTCGGTAAAAACCATCTGTCGTCCAGGTCATAACTTCCTCATAAGGAATACCTCTTTGTTCCAAGACTTGCTCAATAGCAGAGACAGCCTCAATCTGCATCTCCATATAACGAGAAGGCGCTACATAGTGGTAACTGGTCCCCTCATCTCGCAGAGCGCGAACAGGGACGAGAAAGGCATTTTCCTCTATATCCGCTAGGACTCCACAGGTACCTGTGGAAATGATTTGCTCCACACCATAGCCAATCAACCAATCCATAAACTGGGCCGCTGGGGCAGAACCCACGGGCGCCTGGGCCAGACAAATCTCCTCGCCCTTGTAGTTGAGGACGTAGACTGGATAAGTCTTGGTGGCAGAAACGAACTCACCAGCACAGTCCGCCCCTACTTCCTTAGCGTAGCGGTCAATCTCCTCCTCCAAAAATGCATAGATACACTTCTTTGGCAACTTTAAGTCTAAACCCTCGTGATTCGGCATAAGGACCGCTTGGGGATTGTCATCAAACTCCAAAATGGGGATCGCATGTTTCTGAATCATAGCCCACCTCCTCTAATTTTGTACTATTGTATCAAAAGCTGACGAAGTGTCAAGGAGTTGTCTTTACATTTCCTCCAGTAACAATACAAAAACCTCCCTTCTCTTTCGAGAAAGGAGAATTTTGCTTATCCTTGTCCGCCAGGGGCTGGACTGCCGTCTTGAGGGCCTCCATTTGGTCCACCGCCTCCAGGCATAGAGTTAACAATTTCCGTTTGTTTTTCACCATTGAGATAGATATCTCCACCTGTGTAGGTCGCTGTTCCATCAAAGTCAAAACCTGTTTGACCAGTCATTTTAATGGTTCCGCCTGTGACCGTGATATTGCCGTTTGAGTCGATTGGATCTGTATCCCCTTGACCAACTTCTACTGTCAGGTTCCCACCGTTCATGGTGAAGAAGATTTCACTCTGTTGGGCGTTTTTGTTGGCTGCATTAACCCCATCATCTGTTGAGTAGATGGTAATGTCCCCACCGTTGATAGTGATTGACTTGCCTTCAAGTCCTTCTGTCGAATTCTTGACGGTGTAGGTACCACTATCGATGACAAGGTCTCCAGAAGCGTGGATGCCATCATCCCCTGCTGTAACAGTGATGTTGTTGTTAGATAGATACATGGTTCCGACTGAAGTATCCTCATCATTGTCCACCTTGACCCCATCTTCTTTGGCATCAATGGTCATGGTCGTTCCAGTGATGTTGAGTTCATCATTGACATTAAAGGCATCGCCAACTGCTGTGATGTTATAGGTTCCACCCGTGACGTGGAGGGTGTCGTTGGCCTTGATACCATTGTTTTTCTTGCCATCTACATTGAGAGTACCTTTCCCGTTGATGGTCAAGTCCACTTTAGAGAAGAGAGCTGCGTCGGCTTTTTCGTCGCTGTTGGAGCTTGAGTCAGAGAGACTGTTGGTGGTTCCCTCTGCCAGAGTCAGATAGACATGACCGGCTGATATCGCAGAAATTGCTGCATTGGTATTGGTCATGGTCGCACCTTTTAGGACTAGGTGAATATCTGCAGACTTATCTGCCTCGATCTTGATCTGCACTCCGTCAGACTGACCTGAAATTACATAGGTGCCAGATTTTGTGATGGTCACTGTTGATTCAGAGACTGTCACCCCATCTCCAGAGACGTTTGCTGATGAGCCAGATAGCTCAATCTTAGAAGCTGTGCTTTCATCAAAAGAAGTATCATTGTCCTTCTCTGTAAAATAGGAAGATTGATTTGTCTTTGTTGCAGTTGTTGTGGCACTATTTGTCGTTGCATTGGTATTTGATGTAGTTGTTGACTGGGCACATGCTGCCATCAGCACCATTGCCGTTAAACTCGTTGCGAGTAGGGTCCATTTTTTTGATTTCATACCTTTTTCCTCTCCTTCGTATGATATAGCTAGACAGTCTACAGAAGATTCCTGAAACGAAACTAAAACTTTTCTGAAAGTTTCCTTAAATTTAGTTTGGATTAGATTTCGCCTAGTAATTTTTTAGAAAGGGCTACCAGAAACAATTTTTGAACGCTAAAATACCTTTAATAGATTTTTTAAACCAACACTCCCCAGTACGATGTCTCCTTGACCAAGAAAGCTAGAAAGAAGAAAAATTTATAAGACAAATTTATAAGACTAAAGTTCATAAAAAGAACAGCACCAGCTGTTCTTTTTAGTTTTCTTTTACTGGGATTTCCTTGATAACACGCGCAGGATTCCCACCTAGGACAACATTGTCTCCAAAGGACTTGGTGATCACGGCCCCCGCTCCTGCAACGACGTTATTTCCTAGTGTCACTCCAGGAAGGACAATAACGCCACCTCCAGCCCAGAAATTGTCTCCAATGGTGATGGGCTTGCCGTATTCGACCCCTGAATTGCGTTCATGCGGATCCAGTGGATGGAGTGGGGTTAAAAACTGACAGTTGGGACCAATCATGGCGTTGTTCCCGATGCGAATCGGACAAACATCCAGCATGGTCAAGTTCCAATTAGAATAAAAATTTTCCCCTAGATGGATATTGACTCCATAATCGACCACCAAGCGTGGATTGACATAGAGATTTTGCCCAGTTGAGCCAAACCAAGTCTTGATAATATCCGCTCCCTTCAAGGGATCTTCTTCCTTGTTAAAGGTAGCCTGTTTTTGGCGAGAAGCCTGCGCCAAGGTCCGTAATTCAGGATCCGACGGACGGTAAGGCTCCCCTGCTATCATTTTCTGGTATTCACTGGTCATCTTATCACCTCATACTTACTTTGGACCCATCATATCAAAAAGCCTTTGAAAGGTCAAGAATAGCCTGCTTTCTAGACTCTCAAAACCAAGCCCCTCCCAAGTCAAAACAACTTGCTTGACAAAAGCTTGACTTCGTGGTTTAATATACCCCATAAGGGTATATGTGGAGGTGCCTATGTTTCACTTATTATTTACAAAAATTGACAGTATTTCTACCAGCGAGTTAGAAGCTAAACTCAAGGAACCAATTCAGCTACTGGATGTTCGGACGCCTATGGAATTTCACAGAGGCCATATCAAAAATGCCAAAAATGTTCCTTTAACGGAAATCGGTTCTTACACACCTGCGACAAAAGAAACACTTTATGTCATTTGTCATTCTGGTGTGCGAAGCAAACTAGCTGCGAAGAAGCTAAAGAAAAAAGGCTACGATGTCATCAATGTCCGAGGCGGTATGAGCGCTTGGACAGGTAAGGTCATCTAGAAGCATAAAGGAGAAAATCAATGAAAATTATCATTGTCGGGGGAGTTGCAGGCGGTATGTCAGCAGCAACCCGCCTCAGACGTCTCATGGAAGACGCTGAAATCACTATTTTTGAGAAAGGTCCCTTTGTTTCCTTTGCAAACTGCGGACTTCCTTACTATGTTTCAGGAGAAATTGCAAACCGTGATAGTTTATTGGTCCAAACTCCTGAAAGTCTCAAAGCACGCTTTAATCTCGATGTGCGACCATTTCACGAGGTCATCCAGATTTCGCCAGCAGAGCACACTGTGACGGTGCGACACGATGGACAGGAATTCACAGAAAGCTATGACAAGCTGATCCTCTCTCCAGGGGCTAAACCATTTGTTCCTACCATTGAAGGCCTAGCAGAAGCGCAGAATGCCTACACGCTTCGCAATGTTCCTGATCTCGATGAGATTATGGCAGCCTTGGACAATCATCCAAAAGAAGCTGTCGTTATCGGTGCAGGCTTTATCGGGCTTGAAATGGCTGAAAACCTGGCGAAACGTGGATTGCAAGTCACCATCGTGGAGAAAGCACCCCATGTCTTGCCACCATTAGATCAGGAAATGGCAGCCTTTGTCCAAGCAGAATTGGTCAAAAACGGCGTTCGCGTTATCACTTCTCAGTCTGCGACTCGATTTGAAGAGCAAGGAAAAACCATCGTTCTCGAAAACGGTCAAAAGATTGCTTCTGACCTCACCATCCTTTCTGTAGGTGTTGAACCTGAAAACGGACTGGCTCAGGCAGCTGGGATTGAACTGGGACTACGTGGTGGGATTCTCGTCAACGAAAACTACGAAACCAGTCAAAAAGATATTTTTGCAGTTGGGGACGCTATCGTTGTCAAGCAAGAAATTACAGGCCAAGATGCCCTCATCTCTCTAGCTTCTCCTGCCAATCGTCAGGGACGACAAGTGGCGGACGTCATCGCAGGACTCGGTCGCATAAACAAGGGCAGCATCGGCACTGCTATCGTTCGTGCCTTTGATATGACAGCTGCTTCGACTGGTCTCAGCGAGCGTATCCTTAGCATGAATCAACTTCCTTACAAGGCACTTCATGTCAGCGGGAAAGACCACGCTGGTTATTATCCAGACGCTACTGATATGACCTTGAAGCTCCTCTTTGACCCAACCACTGGAAAAATCTATGGTGCCCAAGGAGTTGGGAAGAAAGGTGTTGACAAGCGAATCGATATCCTAGCAACTGCTATCAAGGGTAATCTCACCGTATTTGACTTACCAGAGTTAGAGTTCACCTATGCGCCACCATTTGGCTCTGCCAAGGATCCCGTCAATATGCTGGGTTACGCAGCCTTGAACCTTATCGAAGGTCTCAGCGACAACGTTCAATGGTACCAGCTCGAAGACGAACTGGCTAAGGGAAAGAAATTCCTAGATGTACGGACAAGTGGCGAATTCCAGAGTGGTCGACTCAAAGTCGACACTATCCACATTCCCCTAAACGAACTTCGTGAACGCTTGGATGAACTGGACAAGAACCAAGCCTACATCGTTAGCTGCCACAGTGGTTTGCGTAGCTATATCGCAGAGCGTATCCTCAAACAAGCAGGATTTACCGTTCAAAACCTTGACGGCGCTTATTCACTATACAAAATGGCTAACCCAGAAGGAGTAGAATATGGTAACTAGTATCAGCATGGCTGACTTTTATGAAAAATATCAAAATGAAAAACTAGATCTTATCGATGTACGTGAAGTACATGAGTTTCAAGCAGGGCATGCACCAGGTGCAAAAAATCTGCCTTTAAGTACCTTGGAGCAAGGCTACAAAGAACTCAAACCTGACCATGAATACCATGTCATTTGTCAAGGTGGAGTGCGTTCTGCCTCTGCCTGTCAATTTCTTAGTGCCCAAGGTCTCACCGTTATCAACGTAGAAGGTGGTATGAATGCTTGGCCCGGTCAAGTAGAATAATCAAAAAACCGATTAAGATGAACTTAGTCGGTTTCTTTAATCTTTATAACTCGATGATATGAGCCTCATAACCAATGGCTTCTATGAATTTGAGTATATCTGTCGTGTCCAAAAATAGAGTTTTTTCATTGGTATTGGGGTGAAAACTCATCCGTTTTTCAGACATGATTTCTTTGTCAAAATAAACCTGAATGTCCTTGTCAGTATTGTTCAGCAAGCCAAATGGAGAGACAACGCCTGCGGGCAAGCTCATTTTTTCAAACAGGCTCTCAGAGGAAGCCATACGGATTCTATTGGCTCCTACCAAGTCTTTCAAGAGGTCCATATCCAAACGTTTCTTATCATCCATAATCACGAGATAATAGGCTGTTTTCTTTTTGTTGGTGAGAAACATGGTTTTGGTACGGACACCTTCGATTCCCTCGATAAAGCTATCGGCTTGCTCTGTTGTCAAGGCTGGCTCGTGCTCCACGATTTCAAAAGGAATATCTAGCCCATTTAGCATCTCTACTACTTTTTCGTATGCTTCCATTTGCTTGCCTCCTTTAACTTGTCTTACTACCTTTAATTATACAACAAAAATGGGTTTTCTCCCAATTTATATCCAAGCATCTCTAGGTTTCTTTCATTTTCATACAAGTTATCTTAGACGGAACCCCAACTGTTAGGATGGGCATGATTTCCAGCCAGCAAGCCCATCTTTTCTTTCCACCGCATAGCCACAAGGTATATCCGCGACTTGTCCGATGGATGCGTCTAGTTTAAATGCTTCAGCTAGGGAAATGAGGCGTGCATCCTCTCCAGTATGGTCTTCTGAACACAAAAATTGCCACATGCCATCCTCTTCATCGTGGGAGATAAAGGTGATCGGATTTTTCCCAGCCAAGACATGGTGACAAACTATACAGGCTGTGTTGGGTGCATCCTTAAATGCAAAAGTCATCTTGAACTCCCTCCTTGAAATACACTAGCCATTACATATTTTTTGCATGGCCGAAACGCTGATTGATTGTGTGACTCAAGGTGACTAATTTTTCCAGAATATCCCTCTTGCAGATAAATAGCACATAACTATCGCTATTAATATCCATACAAGCAAGACAGAAATCGTGTCCAGCCCATCTTTCGTCCAAAATCTTACACCAAGTAGGGATGTCATCATCCTCGTCGAACCAATTCTCCTCCAAATCAAGAGTTTGTTTAGTTGCCAGAGGCGTTAATTGGTACAGAAATTCGTCCTTATCTGTCTTCCAGTCTAGCTCAATGACTGTATCCACAGCGAGCAGTTCATCAGCAATAGCAAGCCATTTTATCGTAGCTTCATCAACCTCTTCGCTTATTCCTCGCTCGTCATATCTATCTGCATACTGCTTGAAATAGGCTTTCGGTGATTCAAAACAGGAGGTCAAACGAGATCGTACCTCACTATCATCTGTTAGCAGTTGGGTTATTTCCTGATAGATTGCGATATTTTTCTGCTCATCTGTCCGCATATCTAGTACAATTTCCCAGTCTTCTAGGTCCGATGTAACTCTGTTCTCCAAATATGCCCGAAGCAAGTCTTGAGTTTCTTTCTCGCTCAGACCATTTTTTTCGTAGATTACATTCTCGTTGATCCGTTCGGCATCAGCTACACTAACCTCAAAACGAAAACCGTCCGAATCTTCATCCTGACAAACCTGTACAAAATCCGATACAAGCTGACTCCCCTTTAGTTTAACTGGTTGCTGAGGTATTAAAGTGAGAAAATCCCTACCACCATCTTGGACGGCTGCCAGTTGCTGCCATACTTCCTCAAATCCAAAGCCATTTTGTTCCTTCTCACCATCATCTAGCACCCAATCCGCAAAGATTCTTCCTGAAATGCTCGAAAAATCTGCTCTCTCGTCTCCTGCTAGAACAGGCTGATCACTTGTAACAGAGGCCATCACTTTGACTACCTTTTCAGACTCTTTTTGAATCCAAATTTGTCTAAAGAAATGGGCAACAACGCTAGGAAAAATCAAGACAGGCAGACAAATAAGAGTCCCTGCAAGTGCGAGACCCTTATATCGATTTTTTGTGGGGCTCCCTTCTGATAACTGATTTAGAAAGTCCGCTACTTGATTAAAAAGTTCGCCCCCAGTGCCCCAGAATAGGAACAAACATTCCACACCAAGTAGGCCAAGCCAGATAAACGCCATTCGCTTCGCTGCCTGACTACAGATCTCCATTTTAGTTTGTATAGGAATAGCTTCTGCCTCAGGAACACTCTGAAACCATTTTTCTGCTCGTTCTTCTTTTGTCATCTTTCCCACCTGTGATCTACTTTCTTATCCTTGTTCTATCACATAGAGAACTACTATTTTCGTTTGATAAGGTACTGAACAGCTTTTTCTAAGCGCTCTTTTTGAGCCTCAGGGTCGTCTAGGGGTTGGTTGATGCAGGCTGTGAGATTCTCGGTAATGATCATCTCAATCACGCGCTCCACACTCGAACGAACCGCTGTCAACTGGGTAATGATATCTGCACAATCACGATCTTCATCGATCATCTTTTGAATTCCACGCAACTGCCCCTCTGAACGTTTCAGGCGTGTAATATACTTTGAGTTTGTCATCTTCTTATCCTTGGTCGATTTTTCTTCATTATATCTCTAATGGACTCCTTTGTCAAAATTCTCGTTCCCTCTTTATCAATAGAATCTCACCCTGCTATCGCTTTCATGGTATAATAGAATGACAAATACTATTAGAATCTATGCTCGTAGCAATACGAGTCATTCTTAGAATGGACCAGCCTATGAACTCTATCTATGGCCCTTGCGAAGTCTACTTACCCACTATCTTGCAGACCTTTATTCAAGATATGGAAAAAGCCGCAGCTAATTACAAAAAAGAAACCTCCCTCAAACTATATGAGCATTTGCATGCACGCATCAAAACAGAAAAAAGTATGCGTGAAAAATGCCAACGCAAAGGCCTTCCTCAGACGAGTCAATCCGCTCTCAAAGAAATCCGAGATGCTATCGGCGTTCGTATCATCACAGGCTTTACAGATGATATCTACCGCATCGTAGAGTATATTCGTCAGATACCCACCATCCAGATTTTTAAGGAGAAGGACTATATTCGTCAGGTCAAGCCCAATGGCTACCGCTCCTATCATCTGATCCTCGAAGTGACCACTCCCTATCCAGATTGCCTGGGAAATGCCCAAGGTACCTACTTTATCGAGATCCAGCTACGCACGATTGCTATGGACTCTTGGGCCAGCCTTGAGCACCAGATGAAGTACAAGAAAAACATCCAAAATCCTGAACGAATCACGCGCGAGCTCAAACGTTGTGCCGATGAGCTTGCTTCATGCGACTTGACCATGCAGACCATCCGTGATTTGATTCAGCGATCTGACCAAGACTAAGGAGAACCTATGAAAATCCTACTTGCCGAAGATGAAACTCAACTAAATCGCGTCATCACTGTTGCTTTAGAACGCGAAGGCTATAGCGTTGATTCTGTTTTTAATGGACAAGATGCTGTCGAAAAAGCTACAACTAACCACTATCACCTCATGATTTTTGACATCATGATGCCAATTAAAACTGGAATCGAAGCCCTCAAAGAAATCCGCCAGTTGGGCAATACGACCCACATCATCATGCTGACAGCCATGGCTGAAGTAGATGATCGTGTAACCGGACTCGATGCAGGTGCCGACGACTACTTGACCAAGCCCTTCTCACTCAAGGAACTATTGGCTAGGCTCCGTTCTACTGCCCGCCGTCTGGAGGACTATACCCCAGATACGGTCCAATTAGGAAATACTCGCTTGGATATTGACGAACAAGAATTAGCTGCTACAAACAGCATTCGTTTAGGGAAAAAGGAGACTCAACTCTTGACCCTCCTCATTCAGCATGCTAACCAGACCCTCAGTTGTCAACAACTACTAGAGCAAGTCTGGCCAGAGGAGCTGGAAGAAAGTGATTACGAGCTCGTTTTTCTCTATATTTCCTATCTCCGCCAAAAACTCCAAAGCGTTCAGTCCAACTTGCAAATCTTAGGATCTGCAGAAGGGCCTTTCCAACTGATAGGAGGAGACTAGATGTTTCGAAAACTACGCATCAAGTTTATTGTCACAGCCACTGCTGCTATCGCTCTGATTCTTGCTTTCTTTCTGGTCTTGATGAATAGCATCGTCTATACTCAGACAGAGGATAATATCCAAACCGTCCTCTCCATCTTGTCTAAAAATGAAGGCGAACTCCCAATCACAGATGAAACCAAGGAAAATTTCACCAAAAAGAACATCCAGGAAGGGATTATCTACAATTTTCAGTACTTCTCTGTCAGAGAAAAGGGGAATGACTACACTATTTCTCTAGGGAATGTCCAATCACTGACCGAAGCAGACGTCAGAGGTTTTCTCCAGAAAATTCTTAAAAAACCGGAAACCTATGGCACGATTACTCGCAACGGGCGCCACTTCACCTACCAGATTAGTCAGACAGCTTCGGGTAAGCTCCTAGTCTTCTTTGAAGCTACCAACTACATTCGCGAACGGGACACCCTCTTTCAAGTCTCTATTTGGTTATCACTGGCTAGCCTATTTCTCCTTGCTCTGCTCTTTACCTTGATTTCTGGGATTGTTATCCGTCCCTTCGTCAAAAACTATGAAAAGCAACGAATGTTTATCACCAATGCAGGGCATGAACTCAAAACACCACTGGCTATCATCTCAGCCAATACCGAGCTTCAGGAACTCATGGAAGGGGAGACCGAGTGGAGCGTCAGCACCAAAGAACAAACCGAGCGGCTCAATCACCTAATCGGGCGACTCATTCGTCTCGCTCGTCTCGAAGAACAAGAAGACATCAAGCTAACCCAGCAAAATATCTCGCTTATCGCTGAGAAAGTTGCGACAGATTTTGCTCCCCTCTTTAAAAAGGAAGATAAAAACTTTGAAAGTCTGATTGAAGCAGATATCATAGAAAAAGTAGCCCAAGAGGAATTTTATGAGCTTCTTAGCATTCTTCTTGACAATGCCCGCAAATACTGTGATCCAGCAGGCACTATCCGTCTAACTCTCAAACGCAAAGCCTATCTCCTACGCAAGCGCACCTGTATCACTGTGTCTAACGACTACAAAGACGGGCGGCCTGCCAATATTAAACGCTTCTTTGACCGCTTTTATCGCGCTGAAACATCACACAATAACCAAACCACCTCTGGGTATGGCATTGGTCTCTCCATGGCCCAGCACCTCGTCAGCCTATTTAGAGGTAAAATATTTGTCAGCTACAAAAAACAGGTGATTACCTTTACCATCTGGTTATAAACGTGGAGAGTCTGGTCGGAGTTCATTCAATTACAACATAAGGAGAAGCCAATGGAATTTTTAGTAGCTGAAGAGGGTACTCCTCAAAGCATCGGTTGCGAAGGAGCAACGATAGCATATTATGGGAGTGAGATAGAATTTCATTATGAAACCGTTCCACCGCATGGAGATGAAATTTTTTTTGCAAACTTGCCACTGTTAGATATGCAGCTTCCATTTTAGATCTATGGGAGAAATTTGATATTTTTAGATGCCTATTACATGCTTGCTGAAACCGTACAGAAAGGCACTTGGGATCCGATAACAAGCATGCTTATCAATATCCATACAGGAAAATATGCCAGCTTAGACCACTGGTACAACAACATTTCGGTTAAGGAAAAAGAAATCGAGTTAAAAAATGACTACGATGGAAGATCTAGGATTTTTAAAAATGTTAATAGGCTTGAGTGGCTTTAGAAATGTAAAATGCAAATATTAGCTTTATATTAAAGGAGAAGAACAATGGCCAAAAAAAGAGTGACCTTACCTAAAAATTTTGATGAACTGATTACAGCAGGAGATATTGAAGTTCTTAAAGCCGTATATGATAAATGTGAGCTTACTGCTCATGACGGCAGATACAGTTTAAATACGGCACTTCATTTTGGAGGTGTTCCTGATGAGTTTGTTATCTGGCTAGTGGAACAGGGGTTAGATGTTAATACTCTTGATTATTATGGGCGGACGCCATTATATAAGCATGCCACGCTGGGTAGGGATACTGTGAAACTACTTTTTGAATTAGGCGGAGATATACAAAAACCTGATACATATGGAAGTACACCACTGCATACGGCAGCAGGATTTTTCCGCCCTAAGATAGTCAGTTTTTTGATTGAAAAAGGTGCAGATGCTAATGCAAAAAATGTTATGGGGCGAACTCCACTAGCCGAAACCCTTGCTACTTGCAGGAATATTAATATTGCACAGGCAGCAGAAATTGCAGAAATGCTCATAAAGGCGGGCGCTAAGGTAACTCCTGATATGGCAGAAAGAGTCGAACTAATCGGTAAGGATTTTGAATTTCACAGAGAAAACTTTAATAAAGATTACTTGACTGAAACAGAAGCAGGGCTTGAGAGACTCTATGCACTGTTTGATGTAAGGCCTGCTCCGAAACGTAAGATACATGACGGAGTTTCTCCTATTATTGTAGAAAAAGGTTCTTGGAAGGAGCAGTATAACGAGCTTTGGGATTTACTCATTCCTTCAAACGGGCCAGCGAAAACTGTACAAGGCGAAGTGATCCGTATAACAGGGCGCGTACAGGATGAGCTCTATAGAAATGGCGGTGTCAACTGGGATAAAGACTACCGGAACATGCTTAAAGCCCTGCCAAATCATTTCGCTTCAGGTACACCGCTTTCCGAAGAAGAACTGGAAGAAACTAAGGAACTGATTTCCAGCATCCGTGCAAAAGGCAGTGATGAAGATACTATAACTGAACGTTTGTGTGAACTTTCGGTTCTCTGGGTAAGCTTAAATCCTGATCCGCTTCCTTTAGGGGAAATAAATTATAACAGATGAGTACATAATCTGTAGGAGACCTAAAATGGTCAAATTAAAAGATATAGGAAATTTTGAATCTGTTCCACAAATTGTAGGTGATATTATAAAGGGGAATATACCCGCACTAGATGAGTATTTTCAAAGGGATGGAGTATTGTGACAGCTGTTTCCTGATGCTGGATTTTGATCCGAATACAGAGGGAAAAGAAGGGCAGATTATCGGCTATATCCATGATCCTGATGAAGTTGTGTATGTGGCAGAAAATCTTAAAGACCTAATTTTTTCGATCATTAGGGAAATAAAAGCATAGAATGAATGCATTTGTAGGAAAAATGATAATGAGTACACAATTCTCTAACTCAGAAAGTACCAACCTAAAATAAAAGATTTAGAAAGGAGCTGTTTATGGAAAAAATACAAACTTCACAAGAGTGGTTACAGAAATACCAAGAAATAAAACACCTGCTCACTTCGTCTATCAATTATGCAGACTATTTTGATAGGAAAGAAATACAGGACATGGAAGTTTTTGTTTTGGATATGGGGGAAGTGACTTTTCCTAGTGGAGAAATTCTGGTCCGAGATCCTTTGGTCTGGCTCCGTAGAGAGGAAAAGCCTTACTTACAATCTGTTCCCAAAGGAACATATAGACTAAAAACTTTAGTAGCCAAGATAGAAGAAGACCATTACAGGTATGTAGCAACGAGAATCCAATTTACAGATCAAGTGCCAGTCATCTACTATGAAGCACTGACTGGTGATGAAGATATAGACACTGTTGAAAAAGACTCTTATTTTGGATTTGCAGTTGACGCAGGTCTGGCAACGATAGTGGACGTTGACACCAAGAATGCCTACTGCGATTTTGAAGAGAGTTGGTATAAAGAAAATCCTGACAAAAATATCTACGACGATTTCTTTGCAGCAGTTTTTGCTCAAAATGCCATAGACAATCCCCTTTATCAACGTGAGGGTGGGGATTGGATTAATTTTAAAATCCCCAACATTGACCTAAGCATTCCGATGATCCAATCAGGTTTTGGAGATGGTGTCTATCCTGTGTACTTTGGCTATGATAAGGATAATCAGCTTTGTGATTTAGTTGTCGAATATATTTACCTAGAATAGAGAGGAATAGCAATGTCACTAGAAAAAGTCTATGATTATTTTCATCATTATGATTCTAAAACCTACCAAGTTGTAGCCTGCATGGGAAATGAACCCTCCGAACAGGATATAGAAGATTTTGAAAAACTGTATCAAATCAGTCTTCCAGACGACTTTAGAGAATTTACCATGTCACCCCTAGGCGGACTCTATATGGAAGTTAGGGAGGAACTGTGGCCAAGAGCCAAAGCATTTGATGTCGCCCCATTTTGGACATTTTGCCGTGGTATTAAGGTTTACGGCATTGCAAATGAGATACCTGATTTTCTAGACATTCGACTGAAGACCAAAGAATTGCATGAACTAGGTTTTGTAAATTATATCCCTTTTCTGTCTATCATCGGTGATGGAGATGTGATTTTCTGCTTTGATAAAAATAATCACATTGTCGCCTTAGATTGGTATAGTGGTGGAGAGGCTGAAGAGCTTGATAGTGACTTTTCAGATCTTTTGCTCAAGCAAATCCAAGAACTGGAAGAGCGTAAAAACAAAATGCTAGAGAGAATTGAGACCCAGAAAAAAGGAAAATAAGCCTTGGGCTAGTAAAGTTATATCTAATGTCATCACAATAGCACGAAACTCAAAAGAGCTGGAAACCAGCTCTTCTTTTTATTTGACAACAAGCTCGTAGCGAGTTTTGCTGGTAAAAGTTTCACCTGCTTTGAGAATGACTTGGTCTTTGAGGTCACTGTGAATGGCATCTGGTAAAGCCTGCGCTTCAAGGGCAATCCCATTGTGTTGCACCATTGGCTGGCCGCCGATAATGACACTCTCATCCACAAAGTTTGCAGTGTAGACCACAAAGCAAGGAGCTTCTGTCTTGAAAAGCAGGAAACGACCTGAATTTTGGTCATAAAGGAAACCAGCATTGTCATGACCTGCAGGAAGAGCAAATGGGTGATCCAAACCAGATACCAACTGGATTTGCTCATCATCCTCTGCAAAGATGTCCTTCAATAAAGCACCATTGTAGATGTGTTTCACCACATCACGATCAGCATCTGGAGTCTTTGCTGGAACACCGTCTGGAGCGATTGGGTAAATGCCCTCTGTGTTCAGTTGAAAGACATGGCGGTCAACTGTCTGCGTGAAATCACCAGACAAGTTGAAGTAGCTGTGATTAGTTGGATTGACAAGCGTATCCTGATCTGTCGTCACCTTATAGCTGACTTCGTAGGCGCCATTCTCTTCCAAGTGGTAGCTGATCCAAATCTTAAGATTTCCAGGGAAGCCTCCTGTTCCATCTGTACGCTCTGTATAGAGTGTTAAACCGTTGTCGCTCACTTCGACCAGTTCAAACAAGCTCGAATCCCAACCTGTTGAACCACCGTGGTTACAGTTGCTAGCGTTGTTGACTTCAAGATTATAGGTCTGGCCATTGAGCTCAAATGTTGCACCTGCAATACGGCCCGCTACAGGACCTACACTTGCTCCATGCTTGGGACTATTGCCTATATAGCTAGCAAAGTCATCAAAGCCCAAGATAACATTGGCAAAATTACCAGCCTTGTCAGGTGTGACATAACGCAAAATAGTCGCACCATAAGTCATGACTTCAAGCTGGTAGCCGCCGTCAGTCTCAAAGCGATAGGCCAAGACATCCTTGCCCTCGTGATTTCCAAATACACGCTCTGTGTATGCTTTCATTCTTCTCTCCTTTGATCCATTTCTCTTAAGTAAACAAACCATAGAAAGTGTATTCACCATCTATGGTTGTAGTTTCTATTTTCAGAATCCTTTGTCACAAAACCCTGAGTGTCTTCTTAACAAAAGGGGATTCTTCTATTCTTATTTTTATGCTTCTACACGTTCAGTCCATGAAGTCGCTGTGGTTTGGAGAACTTTGTTAAGTTCGTCAATGTTCTCAAAACCTGTTGTACGTAGCCATTCGCGAGCTGCTGCTTCACCGTCTTTGATGTAAGCTTCAACTGATCCAGCCCAGGTTGCACGGCCGCAAAGAACTCCGTTGAAGTTTGCGCCTGATTCGTGGGCAAAGACAAGTGTTTCTTGGAAGAGTTTAGCTGATACTCCCGCACTCAAGTAGATGTATGGCAAGTTCGTTGCCTCATCTTGTGCTTTGAAGAAGGCTGCTGCTTCTTCGCGAGTATGAACGATTTCACCATCGCCAAAGCCTTCAACGTATTTGACGTTGACTGGAACTTCCACTTTCAAAACATCGATGTTGAAGCGTGGGTCTGAGAAGACTTTCATGGCACCGATAACCTTGTGTGGTTTTACTTTTGCGTATTCTGCAGAACCTGCGTCAGCGATTTTTTCATCGTAAGCGAGGATTTCAAGGAAGAATGGAATATCTTCCGCCACACATTCAGAACCGATGCGTTCGATGTAGGCTTGTTTTTCTTGGTTGAGTTCGTCAGAACTGTCTACATCGTAATAAAGCAAGAATTTAACAGCATCTGCACCTTGTTCCTTGATGCGTTTGGCAGACCAAACATCCAAACAGTCTGGTAAGCGTTTGGTGCTAGTTGTGTCGTAGCCAGTTTTCTCATAAGCTAGGAGAAGACCAGCATTTGGATCAAGCGCTTTTGTAGCTGGAAGACCATACTCAGGGTCAAGAAGCATAGATGATGCGTATTTGGTCAATTCATCTGCAACCAAGACTTTAAGTTCTTCCATTTGAGCAACTGTTGGTTCTTCCGTTTGGTATTGAGCCATGAGGCGTTTCAAAGCGCCACGTTGGTCAAAGGCAAGAGCTGAGATAATGCCATTTTCATCTGAAAGTTTTTGCAGGCAGGCTACTTTATTGGAACTTAATTGTAATTTACTCATAGACACTTCCTTATTTTTGATAGTCATGAATGATCACACCTTGTACCACACGGTTTACTGTACCTGTAGGAGACGGTGTATCTGGTTTATTTTTTACCTTGAGTGAAGTCAAAAGGGCAAAGAGTTGGGCATAAACGATGTAAGGGAAGACACGGTAAATATCGTTCAAAACTCCACCACAGCCAAGAGCCACTTCTTTGACATTTTCAAGACCAAAGGCTTGATCACTCAAAAGCACAACACGACGAGCAATCTGATCACCAGCCACCTCGCGAACCAAGTCCAAGTCGTACTTGCGAGTGTAGTCTGTCGTTGTACCAAAAATCAAAACAACGGTATCTTCATTGATAAGAGATTTTGGACCGTGACGGAAGCCGACTGGGCTTTCATACATGGTCGCAACTTGACCAGCTGTTAATTCCAAAATCTTCAACTGAGCTTCATGAGCAAGGCCGAAGAAAGGGCCTGCACCCAGATAGATGACACGGTTAAAGTCAAGATCAACCAACTCTCTGACATCTTCTGCATTATCTAGAACTTTACGCGCAAGGCTAGTCACAACTTCAAAACGTTCAGCTTTCACAGCAAATTCTGTAGGATCAAAGACTAAGAGAGCTGTCAACATCATAGACGTAAAGCTAGAAGTCATGGCAAATCCAGCATCGTTGGAAGCAGCTGGTTGCAAGAGCAAAAGATTGCGGTCATCGCCATGAGCTTGAAGAGCTAATTTACCGTCCGCTGCACAAGTAATCGTCACTTGATAGAGATCATCCACCAAGGCTTTAGCCAAATCAACCGTCGCCACACTTTCAGGTGAGTTCCCACTACGAGCAAAAGATACAAGAACAGTCGCCACATCTTTTTTCAAATAAGTTTCTGGATTGGCAACAATATCAGTTGTCGCAATGGCATTGAAATTCCATTTGCGTTCGTCATAGACTTCCTTAAAGTATGGTACCAAGGTATCTCCCACATAAGCGGAAGTACCCGCACCTGTCAAGATGACCTTGATATAGGCATGTTTATCAGCGATACCTTGCAGAAAGGCTGCAATTTCTTCACGTTTCGCTTGATAGGCTTCAAAAGCTTCTTTCCATACATCAGGCTGTTGGTAGATCTCACGAGTCGTGATTTCTGCACCCAGTTCAAGTAATTCTTCTTTTGTGTAATTTAGCATAGAGTTCCTCTAATCTATTGTTGTTTCATTCCTATTGAAAATATGGGAATGGGAGTGACTCCCATTCCCATGTATATTCTATACAAGCTGTTCTAACGATTTTCACGTTGTCACATCTTATTGAATTGAGTTCCAACTAAAATCTTGGGGAAAAAGACCGATTATCGTCGGAGCATCGCTCCATCCTCCAATCGCCTATTTTCCCTGTGATTTTTACGTTGTCACATCGTATACTCAATGAAAATCAAAGAGCAAACTAGGAAGCTAGCCACAGGCTGTACTTAAGTACGGCAAGGCGACGCTGACGTGGTTTGAATTTGATTTTTGAAGAATATTATTCATCTTCGTCATCATCGAAGCCAGCTAACAAATCATTGACTTTCACAATGCTTTCTGCAGCACGGCTCTTATAATCCGCATCTGCACCTGTAAGGCTGGCATTGATAAATTCAATCACCATTGGAAGATTCATCCCTGCGTAGAGTTCAATGTCGCGACCTTCCATGATCAAACGGCTTACCACGTTACATGGTGTACCACCGAGAAGGTCCGCAAAGACTAGGAAATCATCCAATCCTTCGATAGCAGCTTCAAATTTTGCAGTAAATTCTTCTGGGCCATCTTCTGGAAGAAGAGCCACTGCACGAATGTTGTCCTGTGGACCCATGATCATTTCTGTGCTACCTTTAAGTTCTTCACAGAAACGACCATGACTCACCAAAATTAATGATTTACTCATAAATTATGCGCCCATTCCAAGCAAGAATTTACCGATGAATGAAAGACCTACTGCAAGAACGATAATGATACCGATCGCTTTAGTAGAGTTCATACCTTTCTTACCAAGCAACCAGAAGATAAAGGCAGTAAAGATTGCTGGGAGCAAACGTGGGAAGATTGAGTTCAAGATGTCTTGGAAGTCAATCATCTTTTCACCGATTGGCAATTTGTAAGAAATGTCAAAGTTGATCATTGTTGCTACAAGAGCACCCATCATGAAGACACCAAGTACAGATGCAGCGTCAATCAAAGCTGTCAAAGTACTTTGCATGTTGTTGATAAGGTTAACCCCTTCTTTGTAGGCAAATTCCAATTGTTTCCAACGGAAGATGTCATAAGCAACTGCAACTGCGATCCAAAGGAAGATGCCCCATGGTTGGCCAGCGATAGCCATAGTTGCTGCGATAGAGCCCATGATAGCAGGTACAAGTGAACCAAAGATTGTATCTCCAAGAGGAGCGAATGGTCCCATCAAACCTGTCTTGATACCGTTAACGGCATCTTTTGAACCCACACCATCTTTTTCTTCCATGGCAAGGTCAAAACCAGCGATAATTGTGTGGAAGAATGGTGAAGTATTGAAGAATTGAGTATGAACTTTCATCATTTCTTTCAATTCAGGAGTTCCATCCCCATACATTTTACGCAATTGAGGCAAGATCATGTAAAGGTAACCAGAAGCTTGCATACGTTCGTAGTTCCAACCTAATTGGAAAGTGAACAAGCTACGTTTGTTAATTTGATTAAAATCTTCTTTTGTAAGTTTGTAATTAGAATTCGTCATCTTCAATTTCCCCACTTTCTGATGGTGTAGAAGGTGCTGCTACAGCTACTTTTTGGCTGTTCTTAAAGTGAACAACTGCAAGGAAGATACCTACGATAGAAACACCAATCATAGATAAACCTTTGAAGTTATTAGCAAAGCCAATCTTTTCAGCAACATCAGCAGGAAGAGTACCAAGGATACCCGCAACAGCTCCACCAAGACCTGTTACATATGAGTAAAGAACAGTCAACATAGCTGTCAAACCGAATCCCATTGCAAGGTAGTGAAGGTTACGTTTAACTGGAAGGTAACGAAGCAAGATTGCGAATCCAAGACCTGGAAGCATACGACCTGCAAGTGTCAAACCGTCTGCAACCCATTGATATTCTTTAACTAGGTCTACTACTGATTGTACGAAAGCACCACCAAAAGCAAGAGCGAAGAATACTGGAAGGGCACGAGAAAGAGCCCAAGGCACTGCACCAAGTAGGTAGTTGCGCTCGATACCTTTGTAGTCAAAGCGTTCGATTGCAGCATCAATACGGTGTGCAAAGAAAGTAGTTGTCATACGTCCAAGAACGTCGAAGTATGTCAAAAGTGCTGCTACTGGTACAGCGATTGTTGTGATCGCAAGATCTGTATCAATACCTTGAGAGATAGAGAATGCTGTTGCAAGAACCGCACCAGAAGTTGCGTCGATACGAGAAGCACCACCAAAGGTACCAACCCCAAGAACGAACAACTGCAAGCTACCACCGATAAACAAACCAGTTGTCACATCTCCCATAATCAAACCAGTAATAAAACCAGCGAATACAGGGGAACCTGCAGATGAAACGATTGTCAACTCATCACAGATTTGATAAGCTGAGTACAAAGTGAGAAGTAAAATTTGCCACCATTGTATCATAACAATGACCTCCTAAAAATTTTTTCCTATTTTAATAAGCTCAAAAAGTCTGAAACTGGATCATTTGGAACCATTTGAGCAGTGAGTTTAACACCTTTTTCTGCTAGTTTGTGGAAATCTTCCACATCCTTATCTACCACGTTGATAGAACGTGTGATAGAGCGAGTTTCTGGTGTTTGAGACATATTACCAACGTTGAGTGTTTCAAGCGGTACACCTGCTTCGACCAAACCAAGGAAACGGTCTGGTTTACGTGCAACGATAAAGAGACGTTGGCTATCGTATTTACCAGCAAGGATATTTGCCGCTGCTTTCTCAATTGGCAAGATACTGAGTTTCACACCTGGTGGTGTAGCAAGTTTCAAACCACTCTTTTCAATATCGTTGTTAACGACTTCATCGTCTACAACCATAATGCGCGAAACGTTTAGTTTCCCTGCCCAAAGATTGGCTACTTGACCGTGGATCAAACGTCCATCGATACGGCATCCTACAATTGTCATAAATTTTCCCCCTTTATGTGTTTTAGTGTAGGTTTACGAGTTAAATGAATCTCTTCTTTATATTCGCCTTCAGTTTCAAAGATGATGATGCGGTTAGCACCTTCCTTGAGATAGCTATGAGGGATATAAAGTGAGAGGGTCGGGCCGACATTCCAGAAACGTCCTAGATGACGCCCGTTGACAAAGGCAACTCCCTTACCAAACTCAGATAAATCTAAGTAGGTATCCTTAGGCTCTTCAACGGTGAAGTCGAAAGCGTAAAAGGCTGGTTGTCCTTCTGTCCATCCTTTTGAAAAATCAATTTTCTCAGGATTATCCAGTGGCAGTGGATATTGTTTCCAATTTAACATGAAGTGTAGATCTTTACAGATACCTGTACGAATTCCTTTATGTTGCGTATCTGCTAAGAACTTGTGTCCGTAGTTGACACGCCCCATATTTTCGACCAAGATGTCAATCTCTGAAAAACCTTCTCGATTTCCCTGACAATAGATATCCTCACCAATTTCTGTCTGGTATTGAGTGGCAATCCATTGACCATCTACAAAGAGTTGAGCTCGGTCACGTCCATCGATGATACGGATACGTTCCTCTTCTGCATCCCAACTTGCTTCAGTACGATAGAGAAGGTAGCCATAACTTTGACCAAGTTCTTCCATCGCTTTTGGATAGAGGCTCTCAGTTGGACTTGCCAGACTATCCAGGGTTTCAAACAAGGAAACTTTTTCGACTAGTGGAATGGCCTCTATCTCCATGCTTTCCTTGTAGAGTGGGGCCAACTGTGGATACTCTGGGAAGTGTGTTGCCATCATCTTCTTGACTGCTAGGTATTTAGCAGTTGGATTTCCTTCTTCATCGAGAAGGGCATCATAATCGTAAGATGTAACTTGTGGCAAATCCAGAGTCCCTCGAGCCGAGCAACCATTCATGAAACCAAAGTTTGTTCCACCATGGAACATATAAAGGTTGATGGAGCCTAGCTTTAACACCTCTCGAACAGCTTCTGCCAATTCTTTCGGATCACGTGTGATGATAGGTTCTTTCCAACGGTTAAACCAGCCATCCCAGAATTCCATACACATGAGAGGCCATTTTTTGCCATACTCATCAAAGAATTCCTGCATCTGTGAAAAGTTGTACGGAGCTTTAGAACCGAAGTTCCCTGTCACAAAGAGGTCGTCTTCGATCAAGGTTCCGGCTTTCAAAGTAGCCCTCCATGGGCCGTCTGAAGTAAAGAGTGGGCAATCAATCCCTCGGTCTTCCATCAATTTCCGAATCGCTCGTAGATAAGACTTATCCTCACCATATGAGCCATACTCGTTTTCAACTTGCATCATGAGAATGTTTCCGCCATTATCCAACAAGCGAGGCACAAGCCTTGGCAATAATTGGTCATAATAGCGAGCAACAGCCTCGATGTAGGCTGGATCGGACGAACGGATTCGCATGGGCTTGGTCAAGAGCCAAGCTGGTAAGCCACCGAACTCCCACTCGGCACAGATAAATGGCGAAGGACGTACAATAGCATAAAGTCCCAATTCCTGTGCTATTTGGAGAAATTTCTCCAAATCTAGAGCACCTTCAAAATTAAATTTTCCCTCAACAGGCTCGTGTAAATTCCAAGCCACATAAGTCTCGACTGTATTAAAGCCAAGCGCCTTTAAGTTATAGAGAGAATGATACCAATCCTCTGCTGGAATCCTAAAATAATGAATGGCGCCGGACAAAATCTTGAACGGTTTTTCGTCTAAATAGAAATCGTCCTCAATTTTAAATCTTGTCATGTTATTACCTCTGACTTATCAAGTTTGCGCTTTCATTTATTATAATATTAACTATAATCAAATCTTGTGCATTTGTCAATAGGTTTTAGAAAATTCTTTAAAATTTTTCTATTTTTTTACTTCTTTTTTACCAAAATTATCTAAAAAATAGCATGAAATGAAGGCTTTTACACGACCTCTGTTTCGACGGAGCCTTTATATATGTGCAAAATAATATTTTTAATGTATTATGTTATTTTTTCATCTAAATGCTACTATTTTCTTTGTGTTTGTGGTAAAATCAAAGGAGGAGAAAGAAAAAAATTGAGGTGCAATTATGGCTATTCCAAAATACCAATATATTAAAGACGAACTCAAGAATAAAATCATCTCAGGTCAATTTGCGAGTGGAGACAAATTTTATACTGAAGCAGAGTTGATCGCGATGTATGATGTCAGTTCTATCACAGTTGTTCGTGCCTTGAACGACCTTGCCAAAGATGGCTATATTGTCCGCCAGCAAGGAAAAGGAACTTTTGTTTCACGCGCTCGTAAGCACAAACTCGTTGAGTTTTCAGATGTGGAAATTTTTGAAACAAAGGACGATAAGGTAACTGTCCTTTCTATCGAACGTGGAAATAAGCTTGAATATTTGGAAAAACTTGGTTTGCGTGGAGACCAGTTCTACTACAAGATCGAACGGACACGTCAAACTAACGGTGTGACCTATATCTACCACACTTCTTATATTCCCGAACAATATATCAACGCCAACTATCCAAATCTTGACTATTATAGTTCTATCTATAAACGTTTCAAATTGGATTACCGCATTCACATGACTGATGAGCATTTTGAGGAAATCAACGAAATCGCATTCCCAACACCCGAGCATGCTGCTTCTACGCTGGGAATTGATACACAATTTCCAACTGTCTTCCAAACGAAGACTACAAAACTTGAGGCCACTGGCCAAGTCCTTGCCTATAGTGAAACTTATAAACGAGCTGACTACTACAAAATCAAATTCATCTCGTGTGATCGAGGTCATTAAGAAAAAGCTTGAGCCTAGCTCAGGCTTTTTCTATGTTCATTATAGCATGCACCATTTAGTATGAACATATGACGAAGGGTAATTCTTTAATTAGTAGTGCTTTTACTAAAAACAAGTTAAATATTGGCTAGATTTTCCTTGTTTTTAGTTTTTTGACAATTTTTTCCTAAATCTTATGATTTCCTCCATTTATTATAGTTCTTTCATAAAGCCACTTGACTTTTTATATCTTAGATAATAAAATAAAAACAGTTTTGTGTAAACGCTATCATACAATATAATAACAGGGAGGTTTTATCATGAAACTAGAAAAGAAACAGCGCTTCTCCATTCGTAAGTACGCGATTGGAGCAGCTTCTGTGCTCATAGGATTTACTTTCGGCACTCAAGCCGTATCTGCCGACAGCGTCACTCCAACACCAGAAAATCCAAGCGTGGCTCAAACCGCTCAGGGAGAACCACTGGCTGCTGAAACATCGACTGAAAGCAAGCTTGAAGAAAGAGTTGAAGCAAAAACCGAGGAGACAAAAGAAGCTTCAGCTACACTCGCTCCAACAACCGAAAAAACTGAATCCCCAGCAGTTGCAGAGAAAGCTGACGAGACTCCAGTCAATGAAAAAACTATTCCTGCTTCAGAAGAAAACTCAGAACCAGTAAAAATTGACGAAGAAAAGAAAAATGATCCATCAACACCTGCAACAACGGCTCCGAGCGTTGAACGAGCAAGTCAGGTAAATGAAAAACTGGCGAAAAGAAAAATGATCTCAATCGATGCTGGACGCAAGTACTTCTCACCTGAGCAACTCAAAGAAATCATCGACAAAGCCAAACACTACGGTTATACTGACCTTCATTTACTAGTTGGAAATGATGGCATGCGTTTTATGTTGGACGACATGACGATCAAAGCCAATGGCAAAACCTATGCCAGTGATGATGTCAAACGTGCACTCGAAAAAGGAACAGATGCCTACTACAAGGATCCAAATGGCAACCACTTAACAGAGAGCCAAATGACGGACTTGATCAACTATGCTAAAAACAAAGGCATTGGTCTCATCCCAACTGTAAACAGCCCTGGCCACATGGATGCCATTCTCAATGCCATGAAAGAACTTGGTATTGAGAAGCCAAACTTTACCTACTTTGATAAGGAATCTGCTCGTACCGTTGACCTTGATAACAAAGAAGCAGTTGCATTTACCAAGGCTCTGATTGACAAGTATGCTGCTTACTTCGCTGGCAAATCTGACATCTTTAACATCGGACTCGACGAGTATGCCAACGATGCTACAAACGCCAAAGGCTGGAGCGTTCTTCAAGCCTATAAATGGTATCCAGAAGATGGATTCCCTGACAAGGGTTATGATAAATTTATCGCTTATGCTAATGACCTTGCTCGTATCGTCAAATCTCACGGCCTCAAACCAATGGCCTTCAACGATGGAATCTACTACAATAGTGATACTAGCTTTGGTACCTTTGACAAAGACATCATCGTTTCAATGTGGACTGGTGGATGGGGCGGATACGACGTCGCTTCTTCTAAACTTCTAGTTGAAAAAGGCCACCAAATTCTTAATACCAACGATGCTTGGTACTATGTTCTCGGACGAAATGCGGATGGCCAAGGCTGGTACAACCTCGACCAAGGGCTCAATGGAATCAAGAACACTCCAATCACTTCTGTACCAAAATCTGAAGGAGCTGACATTCCATTCATCGGTGGTATGGTGGCTGCTTGGGCGGATGAACCATCTGCACGCTATTCACCATCACGCCTCTTCAAACTCATGCGTAGCTTCGCAAATGCCAATGCTGAGTACTTCGCTGCCGACTATGAGTCTGCTGAGCAAGCTCTGAAAGAAGTACCAACAGACCTTAACCGCTATACTGCAGAAAGTGTCGCAGCTGTCAAAGAAGCTGAAAAAGCCATTCGCTCACTTGATAGCAACCTCAGCCGTGCCCAACAAGACACCATTGATCAAGCAATCGCAAAACTCCAAGAAGCTGTTAGCAATTTGACCTTCACACCAGAAGCTCAAAAAGAAGAAGACGCGAAACGCGAAGTTGAAAAACTTGCCAAGAACAAGGTAATCTCAATCGATGCTGGACGTAAGTACTTCTCAGCTGAGCAACTCAAACGTATCATTGATAAAGCTAGTGAACTTGGATATTCTGATGTGCATCTCCTCCTAGGAAATGACGGACTTCGCTTCCTACTTGATGACATGAATATCACAGCTAACGGAAAAACTTATGCAAGTGATGATGTCAAAAAGGCCATCACCGAAGGAACAAAAGCTTACTACGACGATCCAAACGGAACCACTCTTAGCCAGGCTGAAATCACTGAATTGATCGAGTACGGAAAATCAAAAGGGATTGGACTCATCCCAGCGATCAACAGCCCAGGTCACATGGATGCCATGCTCGTCGCTATGGAAAAATTAGGTATCGCAAACCCTCAAGCTAATTTTGATAAAGTCTCCAAAACAACCATGGACCTCGAAAACGAAGAGGCGATGAACTTTGTCAAAGCCCTCATCGGCAAGTACATGGACTTCTTTGCAGGCAAGACTAAGATCTTCAACTACGGTACAGACGAATATGCCAATGATGCTACCAACGCCCAAGGCTGGTACTACCTCAAATGGTATGGACTCTATGGCAAGTTTGCTGAATATGCTAACACTCTTGCTGCCATGGCCAAAGAAAGAGGCCTTCAACCAATGGCCTTCAACGATGGTTTCTACTACGAGGACAAGGACGATGTTGAGTTTGACAAGGATGTCATCATCTCTTACTGGTCTAAAGGATGGTGGGGCTACAACCTTGCATCTCCTCAGTACCTTGCAAGTAAAGGCTATAAATTCCTTAATACCAACGGAGACTGGTACTACATTCTCGGTCAAAAACCAGAAGATGGTGGTGGCTTCCTCAAAAAAGCTCTCGAAAATACCGAGAAAACTCCATTTAATCAACTAGCATCAACTAAATACCCTGAAGTTGACCTTCCTACTATTGGTAGTATGCTTGCTATCTGGGCAGATAGACCAAGTGCAGAATACAAGGAAGAAGAAATCTTTGAACTCATGACTGCTTTTGCAGATCATAACAAAGACTACTTCCGCGCTAACTACAACGCACTCCGCGAGGAGCTTGCTCAAATCCCTGCAAACTTGGATGGATACAGCAAGGAAAGCTTGGACGCCCTAAATGCAGCTAAAGAGACTCTCAACTACAACCTCAACCGTAGCAAACAAGCCGAGTTAGACGCTCTCGTAGCCAAACTCAAGGCAGCCCGCCTAGGCCTCAAACCAGCAGCAACTCACTCAGGAAGCCTCGATGAAAACGAACTAGCTGCCAACGTTGAAACCAAACCTGAACTCATCACAAGAGCAGAAAAGATTCCTTTTGAGATTATCAAAAAAGAAAATCCGAACCTCCCGGCTAAGCAAGAAAAGATTGTCACACCAGGTGTAGATGGCGAACGCACTCATTACATCTCTGTCCTTAGTGAAAATGGTAAACAAACAGAAACCGTTCTAGATAGCCAAGTAACCAAAGGGCCTGTGACACAAGTGGTTGAAATCGGAGCCCCTATTACCCACAAAGGGGATGAAAGTGGCCTTGCTCCAGCTGCCGAAGCGAAACCAAGACTGGATATCCAAGAAGAAGAGATTCCGTTCACTACTGTGACACGTGAAAATCCACTCTTACTCAAAGGGAAGACTCAAGTCGTTACTAAAGGCGCTAACGGTCGTCGCAGTCATTACTACTCTGTGAGCACTAGTGCTGACGGTAAGGAAGTGAAAACTCTTGTAGATAGCCTTGTGACCCAAGAAGCAGTGACCCAAGTTATTGAAGTCGGAACCCTTGTAACCCATGTAGGAGACGAACACGGTCTTGCTCCAGCCGCAGAAACAAAACCAAGACTGGATATCCAAGAGGAAGAAATTCCATTCACTACTGTGACACGTGAAAATCCTCAATTACCAAAAGGACAAACACAAGTTGTTACTAAAGGAGCCAATGGCCACCGTACTGCCTTCTACTCTGTGAGCACTACTGCTGATGGAAAAGAAGAAAGAACACTTGTCAATAGCGTGGTAACACAGGAATCGGTCACTCAAGTTGTTGAAGTCGGCACTGCCGTTGAGAAAGCTGAGCAAACTGCACCAACTACTGCCAAAGCAGATGAAAAACAACTCCCTGCAACAGGAAGTCAAGATTCTGCAGGCTTGGTCGCAGCAGGCCTCATGGCGACTCTAGCAGCCTACGGACTGACTAAGAGAAAAGAAGACTAAGATTCTTCTAAGAGAATACGAAAAAGCGAGATTGAATCTCGCTTTTTTATTTTATGATTAATCACCAAGTCCGATACGTTCAAAGATATCATCCACTCGTTTGGTGTAGTAAAGAGGGTTGAAGATTTCGTCGATCTCCTCTTGAGTCAGACGTGAGGTTACTTCTGGATCTGCTTCGAGAAGCGGTTTAAAGTCTACTTGATTGTCCCAAGAGTATGCTGTTTTTGGTTGAACAAGGTCGTAAGCTTGCTCACGGGTCATGCCTTTTTCAATCAAGGTCAACATAGCACGTTGACTAAAGATAAGACCGAACGTAGAGTTCATGTTGCGAATCATGTTTTCTGGGAAGACCGTCAAGTTCTTGACGATATTTCCAAAACGGTTGAGCATGTAGTCGATCAAAATAGTCGTATCTGGTGTGATGATTCGCTCAGCTGACGAGTGAGAGATGTCACGTTCGTGCCAGAGAGCAACGTTTTCATAGGCCGTCACCATGTGGCCACGGATGACACGCGCAAGACCTGTCATGTTCTCAGAACCGATTGGGTTGCGTTTGTGAGGCATAGCCGATGAACCTTTTTGGCCTTTGGCAAAGAATTCTTCCACTTCGCGTTGCTCAGATTTTTGTAGACCACGGATCTCAGTTGCCATGCGCTCGATGGAAGTCGCGATGCTGGCAAGAACTGCAAAATACTCAGCGTGGAGGTCACGAGGAAGGACCTGTGTAGAGATTTCTTGAGCACGGATACCCAATTTATCGCAGACGTATTTTTCAACGAATGGTGGGATGTTGGCAAAGTTACCCACCGCACCAGAAATCTTACCAGCTTCCACACCAGCAGCCGCATGCTCGAAACGCTCTATGTTGCGCTTCATTTCGCTGTACCAAGTCGCCAATTTAAGACCAAAAGTTGTTGGCTCAGCGTGCACACCGTGGGTACGCCCCATCATGATGGTGAACTTGTGCTCCTTAGCCTTATCAGCGATGATGTTAGTGAAGTTTTCAAGGTCACGACGGATGATGTCGTTGGCCTGCTTGTAGAGGTAACCGTAGGCAGTATCCACCACGTCGGTAGAAGTCAAACCATAGTGGACCCACTTGCGCTCCTCACCAAGCGTCTCAGAAACCGCACGTGTGAAGGCAACCACATCGTGGCGCGTCTCCTGCTCAATCTCTAAAATACGATCGATGTCAAAGTCCGCCTTTTCGCGAATCAAAGCCACATCTTCCTTAGGGATTTCCCCCAACTCAGCCCATGCCTCGTCAGCCAAGATTTCCACCTCAAGCCAAGCACGGTATTTATTTTCTTCACTCCAAATGTTCGCCATCTCAGGGCGAGAGTAACGGTTGATCATGTTGTTTCTCCTTTAAAGCATTTCTTTCATCTTGAACAGGTTAGAATGAAAATTTTCAATTCTTTTTTCAAGTGCTTCAACAGTTTTTTCTTTACTATCGTTATAATAAATAGATAGTAATTGACTATCTTCCTTACTGATATCTTTCCGATTCTCATCAGGTAGACTATTTAATTTTTCTGATGCCATCGCAATCATGTCTACAATTCTAATTGAAGCATTAAAACCAATAGCAAAAATATTTTTCTTTTCTAAATCTTTCTCTTGAGATACCAAAAAATTATATGAAATAAATAGTAATTTTGAATAATCTTCAAAAAAGTATCTTGCGTTTCCAAACTCTCTTCTAATTTTTAGCGGAACTTCCTCAAGCTCTATTTCCCTCCACTTTTCTAGCAATTCTCCCATAGCATAATGTCTAGCAACGACATTCATTGTGTTTTGAACCCTTGAGTCACTCTGAATATATTCCTCAATACGATCAATATTTTCATATAAAAATTCTAATCCCTTCGGTAATCTTATTCGTCTTAACTCAAGCGCTGTTTTTTCTAGAGATTCCCCCATCTTTTCTTGTTTTGTATTCTGTGCATCTAAAATGTTTGTAATTTCTACAAAAGTTTCTTGCATTTGTTTCTGATTTTCTTCTTGTTTATCTAAACGTTGCTCTTGCAAAATCAGATCGTCTTTCCTTTCCAAACTCTCGACATGAAAAAGAAATAATGATATTAATACAGGAATCAACATACACAGTAATTGGATAAGGTAATCACCTGGTTTAGTTTCAAAGTTATTAACAATGCTATTCCAATAAGAACAGCTCAATATTATTAATAAAAGTGTAATTACGGCTGTAATTAAGTAAATTACTTTTTTCAAACTTCCTCCTCAACTCTCACCCTCTGGTTTTGTAACTTTCTTCTTCCCACTAGCCCTATATCTCTTCCTGATGGTGTTGAGTTGGGCTTTGAGATTTTGGTAGTCTTAGTGTTCGGGTTGGCCGTGGGATAGGACGGCGACTAGGTCAATGATGTAGTCGTAAGCGGCTTGCAGGGTTTGTTTTTGTTGCTTGCTTTGGCCAATCTTGTATTGGCTTGCTCGCTGAGGCGGGCTTTATAAACCGCAACGAATTTGCTTTGCGCAGCTTGGTGTAGGCTGCCTCCACCGCCTGTCCGTCAACATGAGCGTAGGCTTTTACAAAATTGACCAGCGTTTGGTAGGCATTGTCACGCTTTTGGTCGACCTCGTCCAAGTCCTTGACCACAGCCGATGCTGCTTTGCCCTTTGGCGCGCTCTGATAATTAGCCTAAGCCGTTTCCAGACGGCTAGCGTGAGTCGTGAGCAAGTGCTCCTGCTTGTGCTCCTTGGCAAAAGTTATCAAAGCTGAAACCGTGTCAGCTGTCAACTGCGAAAACTCATCGGTTTTCAACTTCTCTGTCGCCAGAGATTCAATCCCATAAGTTTTCAAATTCATCTATCGTCTCCTTTTTTTAAAAATATTATTTTCATAAATGATATGGGAGAAAATCCCAAAGGTTTCCCGCAAACAGAAACACATCGTCGGGAAGTTTCAGCGGTCTGATTCTGACGGGGAGGGAATGGGGAGGAGGAAGCAATTGATCACCTTTCATATCGTCTACTTATCAAAATCCCGAAATAAAATGATCTAAACTGTGCGCAAGCTTCTTCCAAAATCCACCTATGATTATGTCATCTTCATCAATGTAAAGGCTGCTTTTTAAAATAGTATTTACAAATCGCATATCGTAAGTAAAGGCTTGAACAGCAAGATAATAACCTAGTAATCCTAAAATTATCAGAAACATCAACAATGCTAAAAAAACAACCAAGTCATTTTGCAAACCAGCATTTTCATCAATTAACAGTTTTGAAAGTTCTTCTTTAGGAATAGAATCTTTAAAAAAATTAAGATAGGTTGTAGTCACAAATATTGAAATAGTTGCTAAAATACCACAACTCCAATTTGCAAAACTATTTATTTTTTTCAACGATAATTCTATATCAGAAATTAACATTTCCGTATGTTCGTCATTTAAAAAATATCCTTTTCTAAAAGCTATCGTTAAATTTTTAATATTAATTTTCTCAAAAAGAAAATTAAATCTATAAAGCACTCCCATAATTAATAATAAAGCAACAAGTCCCCCTGAGGAATCTGGATCTTGAGCTCTACCAATTAGAAAAAGCGCATATAAAATCCCATACAATAATACATACTTCATAACTTTTCCCGTAAGGGAGTCAACTAAACCTATCTGGCTTCTTAATAAGTTTTTGATCTCAAAATACTTTAATGGCATACCTCTCCTCTAAAAATCCATCCCTTCCCCAAACTCCTCAACCTTATCCGGCACATCACTAAACAAAGTCACATGTCCCATTTTGCGGTTGTGCTTCGCTTCTATTTTACCATACATGTGGAGGTGGGCGCTTGGATTTTTTGTGACATATTTTTCGGCCGCCTCGACGTGCTGGCCGAGGACATTGAGCATGACAGCTGGCGCATATAGTTTGATCGCTGGCAATTGTGCTCCTAGAACACCCAAGATATGGGTATCAAACTGGGAGAAGTCGCAGGCTTCGATTGAGTAGTGGCCTGAGTTGTGTGGACGCGGGGCAATCTCATTGACGATGATGTCGTCAGCCGTCGCAAACATTTCCACGCAAAGCGTTCCAGATAAGTTAAGTTGTTCTGCAATTCGCACTGCCATGGTTTTTGCTTTTTCTGCTAACTTATCAGAAATGCGAGCAGGCACAATCGTTTTAGAAAGAATGTTGTTGCGGTGAACATTTTCCTGCACTGGGAAAACTGTCACATCCTTGCCATTCCCTGACACGATGACAGAAATTTCAAGGTCAAAATTGACAAATTCTTCCAAAACGCAGTCTGCTGAATCTGCTAGCGCATAGGCTTCTTCCAAATCTTCTGCTGAGCGAATGATCTTTTGACCATGTCCATCGTAGCCACCTGTCGCAGTCTTGAGGACATAGGTTTTGGCCAGGTCAATATCTGCCAAGTCTTGGCTAGAAGTCACGACCTTGTAGGGTGCAACTGTCACTTGAGCCTTATTTGAGAGAAAGTCCTTTTCAAAGATACGGTTTTGTGAAATGCGAAGCAGGTCTGTTCCTTGTGGAAGTTGCCCATCCTTGATGACAGCATCCAGACCGTCAGCATCGACATTCTCAAACTCATAGGTGAGGACATCGCAACACTCAGCCAACTGACGAAGGGCCTCCACATCGTTATAGGGAGCCACGATGATTTCTGCCACACGAGAGGCTGGACAATCCGCCGCAGGATCCAGCGCGATGACCTTGTGCCCCATGTAGATAGCAGAAATGGCCATCATCTGCCCCAGCTGACCGCCACCGATAATTCCTATTGTTTTAGATGAGCTCATTTGTCGACTCCTCTGCGATTTTTCCTTGTTCTTCTGCAAAATCTGCCAAAGCTGTCGCGATAGCCTGATCCTCTACTGATAGGAGACGGAGGGCAAAGAGGGCCGCATTGGTCGCACCCGCTTCACCAATAGCCATTGTCGCAACAGGCACGCCACCCGGCATCTGAACAATCGAATAGAGCGAATCCACGCCACTAAGGGCACGTGATTTGACTGGTACACCAATGACAGGAAGGGTTGTTTTAGCAGCTACCATACCTGGCAAATGGGCTGCGCCACCTGCACCTGCGATAATGACCTTGATACCACGGCTACGAGCTTCCTCCGCATGTCTGAACATGAGATCTGGTGTCCGGTGGGCAGAGACAACTTTTTTTTCGTAGACTATACCGAAGCGGTCCAGGACTTCTGCTGTTTTTTGCATGGTTGCCCAGTCGGATTTTGAGCCCATGATAATGGAAATTACTGGTTTCATTTCTTCTCCTTTTTCTTCCTTTCAACAATCACCTTAGGTTGTGAGGGACGGCAGCATCCACCAAAGGTATCTCATGCCTAAATCGGAAGCCCAAGGTCTTCCGATTTCCCTAAACGATTGGCTTATCATCCAAGCGTTCTTTCACAACGGCGGTAGTTGTTCTATATTAGCTCGCTAATGCTCGCAGATCAAACGATCGTTATCTTAGTTTATCTCGCTTTCGCTCGCCATGGCAAATATGTCTGTTAATCTTTTATGGCCTTGCTTCCGATATCTGTTCGGTAAAAGAGGCCTTCTGTTTTTTGTTGGGAGAGTTCTTGGTAGATGGTTTCTTGGGCTTCTTTGACGGTATCTGCTGTGGTGACGAGCATATAGACACGTCCACCATTTGATAGCAGCGCTCTGCTATTTTCCGCAAACTTAGCTCCAGCATAGTAGGTGATAATGTCGCCTTCGGTCTTGGATGGAAGCTTAACACCTTTTTCATAGTCTAGCGGGTAGCCCTGGGATGCGACAACCACACCCAGAGTCACACCCTTGTCCGTCCACGTGATGTTTGGCTCCTTGCCATCGAGAATATCCGTGATATTTTGCGCAAAGTCAGATGTCAAACGAGGCAAGATAATCTGAGTTTCGGGATCTCCAAATCGAGCGTTAAACTCTATAACCTTCGGACCGTCAGCAGTCAAAATAAGCCCTGCGTAAAGGACACCAAGATACGGACGACCTTCTTTTATCATTCCTTTAAGAACTGGCTTGACAATAGTCTCAACCGCCGTATCAACCACGCTCTGTGGCAAGTGAGGAACTGGCGCATAAGCTCCCATACCGCCCGTGTTAGGGCCCTTGTCGCCGTCATAGGCACGTTTATGGTCCTGAGCTGTCGGCATGATGTAGAACTTGTCCCCTTTGACAAAGGCAAAGAGAGAGAACTCTTCTCCGTCAAGGAATTCCTCGATGACCACTCGCGCCCCCGAGTCACCGAACTTATTGTCCAAAAGCATCTCGTGAGCGGCTTCGACCGCTTGCTCAACCGTTTCAGCTACGACAACACCTTTCCCAAGTGCCAAACCATCTGCCTTGACTACGATTGGAGCGCCTTTTCCTTCGATATAAGCCTTGGCCTCCTCGAAATCTGAAAATGTGCCATAGGCTGCTGTCGGGACGTCGTATTTGACCATGATTTCCTTAGCAAAATCCTTGGACCACTCCAGCTCCGCTGCAGCCCTAGTCGGACCAAAAGCCTTGAGCCCAGCTTTGTTAAAATCATCCACGATACCAGCAGCAAGGGCATCATCTGGCCCGATGAAGGTCCAAGCAATATCGTTGGCCTTTGCAAACTCAATTAACTTAGAATGTTCGGAAATAGAGATATTTACCAATTCCAGATCATCTAGAGTCATCCCGTCATTTCCTGGAGCCACAAAAACTTTTTCAACGTCTTTTGACTCAAGCAATTTCTTAGCAATCGCATGTTCACGACCACCCGAACCGACAACTAACAGCTTCATCTCTTAACCTCTTTTGCGAATTATTTACTAACATTATATCATAAACGTTCGTTTTAATCTAATTATATCTACAAGTAGAAAACTACAACATAGAGTATACTTACTGAAGCTAGTTCATTTTTTAAATCTTTAAACACCTAATGAGGCTGGGACAAAAAAATTTTGACTTTAGGGATTCTATACGATAAATTCTTAGACTTGGTAAATGAAATAAAAAAGCGAACAAGAAAAAATTCTGATTGTCAGAAAACTATCTTTGTTCGCTTTTTATATTTAAGGCTAGACTTTTGTCCCAAGCTCATTAAGTGCGGAATATCTCTAAAGTATGTAGCCATGTTTTATATCTACCAGACATAGGAAATCTGATTTATTCGTTTCATTTTTATATCAATTACATCAAAACACTCTGGTGTGAATATAGCTAAATTGAAACCTTCTAGATTCATAACACTACGGAATTCAATTCCTTGAAAGGCATATTGTTCAGGATATTCTTCTGAGACTATAGATCTGACAAAATCAGCTATATATTGAGTTGGGAGATAATCTAAAACATCATCAGACTTTCTCATTACTCTCCCCATCTCATAATCAATTTGTTTTAGATGCTTTTTATTAATTGCCAACTCAGCAATGTCATCAATAATCCCATCTTGAAAGGGACTAATTTCATTGATTTTTTTAAAATCAATAACTGTTATAGGAGACTTTAATTCAAAAGTCCCAATGCAGACATGGTCATATAAACCTGTTCTAGTTTCATGTAATGCTGTTTTTTCTGTATCACCCAAATATAACGTCACAATCCCTCTTGCATTCGCTCTTCCATCAGCAGATTTACCTTTAGGGGGTGCACCTATTTCTTCCGGCTCAAATTGTTTTCTATCTTTTGCAATTCTACATCTAAAGAATTGTTCTCCTCCTGAATAAGTCTTTTGGATAGCTTCACAATACTTTGCTAAAATACCTTTATTAATCTGGTTAGAATGAAAACGATTATTATATTTAATATCTTCAACAAAACATTCCCAACCCTTACTGAATAACGAATGCTCCTGTAAATAGATAGGATCATACATTTTATCTACTCCAACAGGTGAGTTTAACAAATTTGGAATTTCTTCAAACAGTTCTTTACAAATTTCTGAAAGCATTTGATAAACCTTATACTCATCATTAGTAGTAAATATGTTCCAATTTGTTGCTACTTCAGTTTTTAATAGCGTCTCTTGACCAGATTGGAAATTTTCGATTTTTTCTATTGGAGAAAAAATTGAAATAAATGAACTAAAATAATCAATTAAATAGTTATCTTTCTGCGTATCATAAATAAAGTCATTCGCATTATTACATAAATCACAGCTAGACTGTCTTCCAGCTATGACTACTTGAGATTTAAGAATTTCATCTGCAAAGCATTTTTGACAAAACTTCATTAACTATCTGTCTCCATTTATTTGATCAAGATATTTACCAACCAATTCAATATGATGCATCATGGTTAATTTTTTAATGGTGCCAAGCCCTGGATATGTTTTGGTATCGGACAATCGTTGAAACTCTTTGGTCGCCATTGTCTGTGATATTTTACCTTCTTCAATAGCAGTGATTAACTTTTCGAGAGCCTCCTCAAACTTACCCGCTTGGTTTCTCTGCTTTTCATTTGTATTAGATACAAAATGATGAATTCTTAAATCTTGTTTTTCGTTAAAATAAACGATATGAATAGCTATAGCAGTGGGGGCAAATCCTGAATCACTGTAGCTCTCGCCAACAATAGAGTAATCCGAAAACCCCTTATACCCATCCTTTAAAAAATATTTATGATCTTCTGAGAAAAATTCATCTGTTTTTTTAGCATAATCTACATTTCTTGGCGCTTTCTTAAATCTGTCACTAATTTTGACTTTGCTCCCGCTAACCTCTCTGTTTAACTTACTGTCTTCCCCAATAATATTGTAGGCTGTTAGTTCTGTATTATAATTATCTTCGTATCCATTTAAATCATCAGGATCTTTACATATTGTGATTTGCTTACTCATGTCATCATTCTGCTTGAAATTATCAGCTTTTTGATAATCTGTACTCATCAGTGAGGCAAAGTACAAATGCTCACTCTGCTCAATCACTTTGTCTAAGCGGCTTGCTCGATTTTTTTCGTTTTTGCTGTATTCCTCTTTAAAGAACCCTACTGCTGGATTCATGATGAGGGCACACGGTTGCTTCTTCGTTGCAAATGCTTCTAAAGTACTGACCAGAGTTGGGGATAATCTCACTGGTTCAATAATTGGAATAACATTGTTGCTTAACTTATTATTTTCTAATAACTCTCTGAGCGCTATTAATTCATATTGCCGACCTCTTAGGTATGGAAAATACATACTTTGCTCCTCCTATTTTTGTAAAAATTGTGCAAGTGCATCATAATCCTTTGGTTTAAAGTTCATGAAATACACCAAAAACTTGAGTTCATATGGGACCGCCGCAAACAATTCTTTATTGATTGGATTTCTTTTTTTCAGTTCAATTAAAAAATCTGAATAAAATTGTTCTAGTCGAATATCTTCAGTTAGTTGCCTACAAACATCGTAATAATCGAATTGAGAGACCTGAGGTAAAGAACCAAAATGCTTCTCAATAATACTTTCATATTCGCGTTTCCGAAGAATACTGAAAATGATATCTCTATCTAAATCATTATTGTATTCCTTGGGTTCCATCACTGTTTTAATTTTTACGTTTTTTTGTAAAATATATAGACCAATAGGTTTATTAATCTCATCAATTTTTCTTTTCGCCATTTCTATGTTCTTTTCGTATGTCAAAATGGCAACATGGTTAAAAGCTTTATAATATTCATTGATTTGGTTTTCAAGTCTGTCAAAATTGTCTAATTCTGTTTTTATTTCATACACAACCGCCTTCCCGTTGATTAAAATAAAATCTGGTTTTGCTCGACCGACAGGTATCTCTGTTAAAGCTGTTGTAGTATTGACACTATGTATTCCTAATAAACGTTTATTTAAAAGAGTATTCTTATAGAAGTATTCGTTCCGATACGACCGAGATAGTTTATTATAAACATTTTGAATAGTGGACAAATTATTTTCTAATTTATAATGTTGCGAAACACGCTCAAAAACTGGATCTTTTTTATTTTGTACGAGATTTTTGATAGTATTTCTAGAAAAAAATCTATTTATTAAATAATTTTTTTTAATTTCCAAATCAATCCCCTCCTTGATTGCGCTCTGCTAACATCATTATATCAAAAATATTTACTTCTAACATAGTTTATCATAACTTTATTTATTACCTTGCTGATAAAATTATGATGTTTTCCAATTTACAAATAAATTCGCTTCTCGTAACTTTTTTATTAATCTATTATTTCATTTCAAAAAAAGGAAAGAAACTGTTTTCTTCCCTTTTACTTCTTAATGTCTAAAATGTCTTACGCCTGTGAAGACCATGGTCAAGCCATATTTATCCGCAGCTTCGATAGACTCTTGGTCACGGACAGATCCACCTGGTTGGATGATGGCTTTGATACCTGCTTTAGCGATTTCTTCCACGTTATCCGCAAATGGGAAGAAGGCATCTGAAGCAAGCACAGCGCCGTCAAGGCGGTCTTTGGCTTGTTCAATGGCAATACGGACTGAAGCTACACGGTTGGTTTGCCCTGGGCCAACACCGAGTGTCATATGGTCGTTGGTTACGATGATACCGTTTGATTTGACGTACTTGATAGCTTTCCAAGCGAACTCAAGAGCAGTCGCTTCTGTCTCGGTTGGCTGGCGTTTGGTCACCACTTGCCAGTCAGCTGGGCTTTCCTTGACCACGTCTTGGTTTTGCACAAGAAGTCCACCGACCACGCCTGTGTATTCTGCCTCTACCTCACTAGCCTCTTGAGCGTCAAATGGCAAAGCAAGAATACGCAAGTTTTTCTTTTTGTTGGTCAAAATGGCTAGCGCTTCATCCGTATAGCTTGGTGCGATGATGATTTCAAGGAAAACTCCGTGCATCTTCCCAGCTGTCGCAGCATCCACCTCACGGTTAAGGACGACAATTCCACCAAAGATAGACACTGGGTCAGACTCATAAGCATAGTCCCAAGCAGTCTCGATGTCATCAGCTTGACCAATTCCACATGGATTCATATGTTTCAAAGCCACAACTGTTGGACGCTCTTTGAAATCACGGATAATACGGATAGCTGCATCCGCATCGCGGATATTGTTAAAGGACAATTCCTTACCGTTGAGCTGTTTCGCTGATGCAATTGAATAGTCCGTTGGCAAGGCTTTTTGGTAGAAATCGGCATCCTGTTGAGGATTTTCCCCATAGCGCATAGCTTGTTTGAGGTCATAAGTCAAGGTCAGTTTTTCAGGCTTGCTTTCGCCGACCTGAGCTGTGAAATATTCTGCAATCAAGGCATCATAAGCCGCTGTGTGACGGAAAACCTTTGCCGCCAAACGTTGGCGCGTTTCATAATTCGTTTCACCATTGGCTGCCAATTCGTCCAAAACCACTGCATAGTCAGCAGGGTCTACCACAACCGTTACGCTGGCGTGGTTTTTAGCTGCTGAACGAAGCATAGATGGACCACCGATATCGATGTTTTCGACTGCATCAGCGTAAGTAACGTCTGGTTTGAGAATGGTTTCCTTGAATGGATAGAGATTGACCACTACAAGGTCAATAAGCTCGATCTGGTTGTCCTTAGCCGCTTGAAGGTGGCTATCGAGATCACGACGTGCGAGGAGCCCACCGTGGATATTTGGATGGAGGGTTTTGACACGGCCATCCATCATTTCTGGAAAACCAGTCACATCATCGATCGCAATGGTCTCCACCCCAGCATTATCAAGGACAACTTTTGTACCACCTGTTGAGATGATATCCCAACCAAGTTTTTTAAGTTCTTGGGCAAATTCAACAATGCCCGCTTTGTCTGAGACGCTGATTAAGGCGCGTTTAGTCATTTGTTCTCCTTTTCCAAAACCATATATTTAACTTCGTATAAAATATCTATTAGATACACTTCTTTTGAAGCTTTACCCCATATGGGGTATTTAATAATATTTTTTATTCCACTATCTATGAAATTAATCAACCATACTATTATAGCTACGATTAAAATTAAACCCAAAAATGTTTCAACAGAAATAGCTGTCTCATCTGCAACAAATAATTTATTTAAAGCCAAAGTGACAAAAGCCGTTGTCAAAATTATACCAATTCTACCGACAAATTGTATTGAACTTTCATATCGCTTAATCGACCTATCACGTTTATCTGTCAAATCAGCTATTAACAACTTCACAGCATAACTAGCTTTTTCTCCATACATAAGAATCAATTCATACTTTATTTCTCTACATAGCTCTTCAAATTTATTAGGTTTTCCATCTGAAACTTTATCAAATTTTCGACTGAGATAAATAAAATACCACAAAGAAAACACAGTAAAAATAAGAGAAGCTATTTTAACACACAAATCACCAAAATCCCACAACCAAAGCACATAACTTGTTAACATTAGGGTAATAAATACAATTAAGCTAATTAGAAATTTATTTCTAATTTTTATTACTTTAGGGTAAAATTGTTTTTCATACTCATTAAAACATTCTTCAAATTCTTTAACTTTATCTAGTAAAGTCTTAACAGCTTTATTATTCAAAATTTACTTCCTATCCACCCCTAAACTATCCAACACTTCCGGATACAACTTGTACTCCGTTTCATGAATCCGAGCTTCAAAACTGGCAATGGTATCATCAGCTAGTCGTGGTACGCGTACTTGTTTGATGACCTTTCCTGTATCCACACCCGAATCCACCCAGTGAATAGTCACGCCACTCTCAGCGACACCAGCATTCCAAGCGTCCTCAATCCCATGAGCTCCTGGAAATTCTGGCAGGTAGGCTGGATGAATGTTGATGATTCGGCCTTCATAAGCTGCCAATAAGGTTGACCCAACGATTTTCATATAGCCTGCTAGACAAACCAAGTCAATCTGGTGTTCTTCCAAGAGTTCGACAAGGGCTGCTTCATAGTCTGCCTTGTTCTCAAACTCCTTGAGTTCAAAAGCATAGGACAGGATGCCGAGCTTGTCTGCACGTTCCAGCACATAGGCGTCACGATGGTCTGAAAAAACAAACTCCACTGGAAATTCTTCCGCAATCACCTGAAAATTTGAGCCGTTACCAGAGGCAAAAACCGCTATTTTTTTCATTTGATGATGACACTTTCGTTTTCTTTCTTGACGATGCGACCAATTTCATAGACTGGTTCATCCAGCAATTCCTTGACACGACCTACATTTTCAGGCTTGACTGCCAGCATGAGTCCCACACCCATATTGAAGATTTCAAACATTTCTTCATGCTTGATTTCACCGTATTTTTCAAGAGCTTTGAAGATAGGAAGGACTGGAACCTTGTCTTCTTCAATTTCCGCAGCTAGGTCAGCCGCAAACATACGAGGAACATTCTCGATAAAGCCGCCACCTGTGATGTGGGCAATGCCGTTGACTAACTCTTCCTTGATGAGTGGCAAGACAGCCTTGACATAGATACGAGTCGGCTCAAGAAGGACTTCCTTGAGTTTCTTGCCTTCCAATTCTGGCAAGACTTCCTCACCTGTGTAGTCAGCAAAGACACGACGAACGAGTGAGTAACCATTTGAGTGAATCCCACTTGAAGCAAGTCCGAGAAGAACATCACCTTCTGTCACCTTTGAGCCGTCAATAATTTGAGATTTTTCAGCCACACCGACCGCAAAACCAGCCAAGTCATAGTCATCCTCGCCATACATACCAGGCATTTCAGCTGTTTCCCCACCAATGAGGGCAGCGCCTGCCTTCACACAACCTTCTGCCACACCAGCGACAACTTGTTCTAGTTTAGCTGGTTCATTTTTACCAGTCGCGACGTAGTCAAGGAAGTAAAGAGGCTCCGCACCTGCAGCGATGATGTCATTGACACACATGGCCACACAGTCTTGCCCGATGGTATCGTGCTTGTCATACTTGATAGCCAGCATGAGCTTGGTCCCGACGCCATCAGTCCCTGAGATCAATACGGGCTCTTTGACACCTGTTTTTGAAAGGTCAAACATGCCACCGAAACCACCTAGAGCTCCCATAACACCTGCACGCTCCGTACGAGCCACGTGCTTTTTGATCCGCTCAACAACTTCATAACCCGCTTCAACATCCACACCGGATTGCGCATAAGCATTTTTATTTGTCATTTGTTTATTCCTTTCCTTTAATGGAGAGTCTTTAGCCGTCTATTTGTAAAAACTGATCTTGTCACCCAAGCTTCTTCGATATTCTTCCTCATAGTCGTAGAGAGGAGTTGGGTAGTCACCGTCAAAATAAGCGACACAGAGACCGCCATTCGGTGCATCTGTTTCAATCCCGATAGAGTTAATCAAGCCATCAATCGAAAGATAGGTCAGGCTATCTGCACCAATGATTTGGCAGGTCTCTTCAACCGTATGATTGGCAGCAATCAACTCCTGACGCGTCTGGATATCAATCCCATAGAAACATGGATAAGCTAGCGCAGGACTTCCAATGGCAACGTGAACCTCAGACGCACCCGCTTCTTTCAAAAGCTGAACGATACGGCGAGAGGTTGTCCCGCGGACAATGGAATCATCCACCATAACCACACGTTTGCCTTTAACAACACCCGAAACGGCAGAAAGTTTCATCCGTACCCCTTGCTCCCGCAATTCTTGAGTTGGTTGGATAAAGGTGCGTTGGGTGTATTGGTTTTTTATAAGACCCATTTCGTTTGGGAGTCCTGATTCTTCCGCAAAGCCCATGGCTGCGCTGAGTGAGGAGTTTGGCACACCGACCACGATATCTGCCTCATGCTTAAATTCACGCGCCAATTGGGCACCCATACGTTTCCGTGCCGTATGAACATTGACACCATGGATGTTGGAATCAGGGCGGGCAAAGTAGATATACTCCATAGAGCAAATCGCGAGCTGAGTATCATTTGTATAACTATCATACTGGATGCCATTGTCATCAATAATGACAATCTCTCCTGGTTTCACATCACGAATCCACTCTGCTCGGATCACTTCAAAAGCACAAGTTTCAGAGGAAACGACTACCGCTCCATTAGCCATTTTCCCGATTGAAAGAGGACGGAAGCCATTTGGGTCAAGCGCCGCAATCAACTTATCCTCAAACAGCAAGATATAAGCAAAGCCACCTTTGACTAGACTGAGAGCCTCCTTGATTTTCCCCATCAAGCTAGGGTTGTGACTACGGCGAATGAGGTGAGCCAAGATTTCCGAATCGGAAGTTGAACTGAAAATAGCTCCTCTTTGCTCTAATTCTTTCTTGAGCGACGACGCGTTGGTCAGATTCCCATTATGAGCCAAACCAAACTGCATATCATGAAAGCGAAAAATGAAAGGTTGGATATTATCGGCAGAGGCTTCTCCAGCAGTCGCATAACGCACATGTCCAATGGCAGCCGTTCCTGTCAGCTTGTCCAATTTGGTAGGATTTTTGAAAACTTCTGATAACAGCCCCATATCACGATGGCGCTTCAATTTCCCTTGGTCATTGGAGAGGATACCTGCCCCCTCCTGACCACGGTGCTGAAGACTGTGGAGCCCAAAATAGGTCAATTTAGCAGCATCCGGGTGACCCCAAATACCGAAAACACCACATTCTTCATTAAGAGATTTTACTTCGTATGTCATTTTTTATACCTTTTATTTCCCTGTGAAATAACGCACAGCTGACGCGAACAGGTGCTGGTCTTTATTTCCTGGGATGTTTTGGAAGAGACCGTCTTCATAACGTTCTGAGTGTCCCATCTTACCGATGATTTGGCCGTTCTTGCTAGTGATTCCCTCGATAGCATGGACAGAACCATTTGGATTGTACTTAGAGTCCATACTTGGTTTTCCGTCAAAGTCAACGTATTGGCTGAAAATTTGTCCATTGTCACGGAGCTCCGCAAATTCCTCCGCCGTCACGACAAACTTCCCTTCACCGTGCGAAACAGGAATAGCGTGGATATCGCCCACTTGCACCCCAGCCAACCATGGCGAGTTAGTATTGGCAATCCGAGTTTCCACCATCTTAGCCACGTGTTGGTTGGCATCATTGTAGAAGAGGGTTGGGCTGGTACTGCTTGCATCTTCAAAGTTTCCGTATGGAAGAAGACCTGATTTTACGAGAGCTTGGAATCCATTACAGATACCGATAATCAAACCACCACGAGCGATAAAGTTGTCAATGGCTGCACGCACTTTTTCATTAAGCAGGATGTTGACGATAAACTTGGCTGAACCATCTGGCTCGTCCGCAGCTGAGAATCCACCTGCAAAGAAGAGGATGTTAGCCTTGCCAATATTGTCAACCATAGTTTCAACTGACTTGACAATAGCATCTTCATTCAAGGTCACGAATGGCACCAAGTTAACCTCAGCCCCTTCTTTTTCGAAGGCCTTGGCTGAGTCATATTCCGAGTTGGTTCCTGGGAAGACTGGGATGTAAACCACTGGTTTTTCAATAGTTTCTTTAGCTTTGATGACTGCGTTAGAAGCGACAGCTGGAACTTCTTCCAATTCTGTAGTTTGGGCAAATTCTGTTGGATAAACTTCTTCCAGTTTTCCTTGGAAAGCACTGTCAAGCTTGTGTCCATCTAGCTTCACACCGTTGACAAGGAGTGTAAAGTCTGCTCTTGTTTGTCCAATCTTCTCCACTCCAGCGATTTCTTGAGGAGAGGTGAAGACAAATCCGCCTAATTGAGCTGTCAAAGAACTTGCAAGTTCAGGCAAGGTTACCTCTGCACCGATATGGTTCCCAAAGGTAGCAAGTGCCAAACTTTCAATAACACCACCATATTTAACAGCTGAAGCTGCCGTCACTTTGTGAGCTTTTTGAAGGGCTTCAAACTGAGCAAAGTTTTGCTTAATCAAGTCAAAATCAATCTCTGTAGAGAGAGCTTGACCTGGGATGTAGTAGATGTTTTCACCAACATTCTTGAACTCAGGAGAGAGCACCTTACGGCTATCTGCTGTTGTCACCCCAAAGGCAACCAAGGTTGGTGGCACTGTCAATTCTTCAAAAGTACCAGACATAGAGTCTTTCCCACCGATAGATGGCAAACCAAGTTGGATTTGTGCTTCGATAGAACCTAGGAGAGCCGCTACTGGCTGACCAAAACGCTCTGCTTGCTTATCCATCCGCTCGAAGTACTCTTGGTAAGAGAAACGAGCCTTAGACCAGTTGGCACCAGTAGCAACCAAACGAGCAGTTGCTTCGATAACCGCATAAGCAGCACCGTGGTATGGAGACCATTCTGCCACGTAAGGGTTGAATCCTTGGGCCATGACTGACGCAGTGTGAGTCACACCGTGTTGAACTGGCAATTTCTGCACAGATGCCTCAGTTGGTGTGAGTTGGTAGCGACCACCAAGTGGGTGATTAACCGTTGAACGACCAACTGAACTATCAAAGATGGTTTGCAAGCCTTTTTGACTCGCATGGTTGAGATCAGATAGAACTGAAAGGGTATCTGCTTCAAGGGTTTCAACACTTGTCTTACGCTCTTCTGGAAGCTTGACATCCTTGTCAACTACCTTAGCATCCACAACTACACGTACACCGTTTGTATCAAGGAAACGACGTTCCAAATCAACGATGGTTTCACCATTCCAGTGCATGACTAGATTTGGTTTTTCAGTCACTGTTGCCACCACAACAGCGTCAATATTTTCTTTATTACATTCTGCAACGAAGGCATCTACGTCCTCAGAACGCACCACAACCGCCATTCGTTCTTGTGATTCAGAAATGGCAATTTCTGTGCCATTCAAGCCTTGGTATTTAAGAGGCACTTTATTAAGGTCGATTTCAAGACCATCTGCCAATTCACCGATAGCCACACAGACACCACCAGCACCAAAGTCATTTGATTTCTTGATAAGACGAGTGACATCACCATTACGGAAAAGACGTTGAATCTTACGTTCTTCGATGGCATTCCCTTTTTGAACCTCAGCACCAGCTGTTTCAACAGATTCAACCGTTTGAACTTTAGATGAACCTGTCGCACCACCGACACCATCACGTCCAGTCTTACCACCGAGCAAGATAATGACATCTCCCGCTTCCGGTTTTTCACGGACTACATTTCCCTTTGGAGCTGCACCAACAACGGCACCAAGCTCCATACGTTTAGCAACAAAGCCTGGGTGGAAGTATTCACGAACGTAGGTCGTCGCAAGCCCAATCTGGTTCCCGTATGAAGAATAACCATGAGCCGCTGTTTTAGAAATAACTTGTTGTGGCAATTTACCAGCGCGAGTTTCTGAAATCGGTGCTGTAATGTCACCTGCACCTGAGATACGCATGGCTTGGTAAACGTAGGAACGGCCTGATAATGGGTCACGAATAGCCCCACCGATACAAGTAGCCGCTCCACCAAATGGCTCAATTTCCGTTGGGTGGTTGTGGGTTTCATTTTTAAACATGAGAAGCCAAGGTTCCTTGACACCATCAACGTCCACTTCGATTTCAACTGAGCAGGCATTGATTTCATCAGACACTTCCATGTCGTCCAAACGCCCATTGGCACGTTCGTAACGACCGAAAATAGTGGCCATATCCATCAAGGTTTGTGGTTTCTCCGAACGTCCCAACTCATCACGCATGGCAATATACTTTTCATAAGTCGCCTGCAACTGCTTTTGGAATTTAGAAGCTGAGAAATCAATGTGTTTCAACTCGGTCTCAAAAGTCGTGTGACGACAGTGGTCAGACCAGTAAGTGTCCAAAACCTTAAGCTCTGTTTCCGTCGGCACGCGCCCGATTGACTTGAAATAGTCTTGGATAAAGAGCAAATCGTCCACTTCCATAGCCATCCCTTGCTCTGCCTTGTAGCGGGCAAAGTCTTCTGCCGTATAGCTTTCAAAGAAAGTCAATTTAGGAATGGTCTTGTCTGACTCTGAAAATTCCTGCTTGGCAATTCCTGTCGTGATGTCTTTGAAACGAGAATCAACTGGGTTGAGCAAATAGTTTTTGACCGCTTCCAACTCAGTCGCATCAATATCTTTATTAACCAAGTAAAGTTGGGCTGTATTGACCGTCACATCACTCGAACTTCCCAGTAAAAGCAAGGCTTCTTGCGAAGAAGCTGCACGTTGGTCAAATTGACCAGGCAGGCTTTCAATGGCAAAGAAAGCATAGTTAGCAAGATCCGCTTGCACAGTCGATTCGTCTAAGACACGGTCTGTCACCTGCTCAGAGAAGATATGTTTTTCTGCAGGGGCAAACAAATCCTCTGCCAAGTCAAAGACATCATAAACTTGCACGATGCGAATACTTTTCAAGCTTGAAAGTCCCAAGTTGTGCTGGAGCTCTCTCACCAAACTCTCTGACTTGACCTGAAAATCAGCCTTTTTCTCAACAAAAATACGTTTATCCATCAATTCTTATTCCTTTATTTCAGTTCTTGCAATGTTCCCAAACAGCCTTTAGGTTGTTATTTCAATTCCTGCAACTTTTCCCAGACAATCTCGTAGACGTCTGTTAATTCTCCGAGACCTCTACGGAAAACATCCTTGTCCATGTGATTGCCATCTGCGTCCCACAAACGGCAGTTATCTGGTGAAAATTCATCTGCCAAGATAATCTTGCCATCCTTGTCAAAACCGAACTCTAGCTTAAAGTCAATCAATTTAAGACCAATCTCAGCAAACCAAGCCTTCAAAAGTTTATTGATACGACGGGTTTCTTCCTTCAAGTAAGCAATCTGCTGGTCATCCGCAATTTTAAGGAATTTCACATGCTCGTCATTGATAAAGGGATCATCCAAATCATCATTTTTATAGTAAAATTCGACAATTGGAGTCTCAAATGCGATACCTTCTTCTACGCCAAAACGTTTTGAAAAGGAACCAGCCGTGTAGTTACGGAGCACAACTTCCAAAGGAATAATCTCAACCTTTTTATTGAGCTGTTCCGTGTCCGAAAGTTTCTCCACAAAGTGGGTCGCTACACCAGCCGCATTTAATTTCTCAAAAATAAAAGATGAAATCTGATTATTTAACACTCCCTTGCCCGCAATCTGCTCCTTCTTGACACCATTGAAGGCAGTTGCCTGGTCCTTGTAAGTTGAAATAATGAGATTTTCATCCTCAGTTGTATAGATATCCTTGGCTTTTCCCGAATAGATCAATTCTTTTGACATGTTAAAGTTCGCCTTTCGTATTTCTTTACTTCATTTTACTACAAAATAACGGAAATAGCAAGAATTTGCGAACGAAGACGAAGGTACCTATTTTTAACATTAAGAAAAACTGTAAAATCAAAATATTTTACAGTTTTAAAAGTATAATATTACATTAAAAACAAACATTATTCTCTGTTCAAAAATTGATCCCAATAATAGCGGAAATAACTTTTCTTTCCTGTAATTAGTGTCAAACGTCCTTCTGAACCGTAGCGAAGCCTTTCTGCCTGTTCAGGAGTCAGACTGGTCTCCGCCTCTATCTTAAAGAAATTTCCCTTTTCAGTCTTAGTAGCTGTCGCATCAATATTCGTAATAGCAGAAACAAGAACAAGTTCTTTGTTGGCATCCTTGCTTGTAGTAAAGCGAACAGAATCACCTACTTTTAGCCTTGCAACATCTTTTGAACTGAGATAAGCTGTGAGTTTGGTTTTGCCTTCTTTTTCCAAGGATGGATAGAGTTGGGCTAGCAAGGTTCCTTCTGCAACCATGGTAGAATCACTGGTTTCAGGATTAAGGTGAAGCACCCCATCCTCACTTGCTGTAATTTTCCCCTTGTCCAGCAGACTTCCTTGGACTTTCTTACCCGACTCTGCCTCCAAAATTTTCTGATCCAAAAGGGTTAATTCCTGGCCGACTTTGACTAGCTGCTGAGACTTGAGGGATTCAAGTTGACTATCCAGTCCCGTTGCGTAGGCTTGTTGAGCTCCAGAACCCGCATACTGCACACGATAAGTAGCTAAACTAGACTCTAGCTGGGTAATTTGTGCATCCACCTGTGCAATAACTTGCGATTTGGTTTGCAGATCTTCTCCACCTTGGTTTTTATAGGTCTGATAAAAAGAGTAGGCCGCATTTTGACTATCCAGTTGAGCTCCTGTTTCAATCGCCGACTTAGCTGTTTTGTAATCTCGAATTTTATCCTGCGTTTGGCTGATAAGATTGCCAATCTCGGCCTGACTCTGACTTGCTGCCGCATTCTGCGAGGAGATGCTGGCATTTTGCTGAGAAACATTACTCCTAAGACTACTAGCTTGGCTGAGATAGTCTCGAAACATCTCCTGATAACCAAACTTATCCGCCTCTGGAAATTGATCAGTCCCCTCTTTCAAACTGGATTGCAAATAACTCAACTGCTTTTTTTGATTCTTTAACATCTCCAACTGATTGGCGTATGCTTCAACCTGAACGGTTTCCGCCCCTTGCTGGTACTGAACGAGGAGATCCCCCTGCTTGACTAGTTTGTTTTCTTCTAGATAATTTGCCACAATGCGTTGATTGCTAGTCGATTGGATGTTGGCAATGATCCGACTAGGTTCGACAGTCGCTCTGGTAGACAAACTAATCTCCTTCTCTGCAAAGACTGCAAAGCCAAGTAAAAACACGAGCAAAAGCGTCATGGGTAAAATCACGCGACTGGAAAAATTATGGTAACGACGATGGTAAAACTCTGCGCTTTCTAAAAATTCTGGTTTCATCTTCTCCTCTTTCTAGCTATTGACCAAATGAGCGTAAAAGCCATCCTGCGCAAGCAAGTCTGCATGGTTGCCTTCTTCGACAATCTTGCCCTGATCCAAGACAACAACCTTCTCTGTCCGCTCAGCAATGGTCAAGCGGTGGGCGATGAAAATCAGGGTTTTGTCTAGTGCCATGAGATTATCGACAATCCGCTTCTCTGTCAAAATATCCAGACTGCTGGTCGCTTCGTCCAATATCAAGACAGGTGCATCCGTCAAGAGAGCACGCGCCAAAGCAATTCGCTGCCGTTGCCCACCAGAAATGCCTGCCCCATCCGAAGTCAATTCTGTCTGATAATTCAGCGGCATCCGCTCGATATCCTCCCGAATCTCAGCCAACTCGACTGCTCGTAAGATATCTTCCTGTGTCGTCCCTTCCTTAGCCCCAAGGAGAATATTCTCCAAAATCGTTCCGTTAAAGACATAGGGCTGTTGAGGCAGATAGTTGATATACTGGCGCAAGGCTTTTTTATCAATCTGATTGAGATTGACACCACCCAGACTAATCTCTCCCTGACTTGGGTCGTAGAAATTAACCATCATCTTGGCCAAAGTTGTCTTGCCTGATCCTGAAATTCCCACAAAAGCCACTTTAGAACCTTGCGGAATCGTCAAATTGATATCCGACAAAACATCTCGACCGTAACCATACTTGTAGTGAACCTGATTGAAAGTCATATCTCCCTTCATCATGCTCAAATCTTCGACTGTTTTCTTCTCCTCAAACTCCGAAGCTACCAGATACACTTCATTTAAACGATTATTGGCAACCTGCGCTGTCTGAAGTTTGGTTTGTAGGTTGATGATATTTTCCAAAGGATTGGTAAAGTAAACAAGCAAAGTATTATAGGTAATCAGCTGGCCCAAACTCATTTTCCCATCCATGACGAGAACTGCTCCCATCCAGAGAACGGCAACATTGAGCAGGAGCTGAGCAACTTTTTTCAGTGCCTTTTGCTGGCTTTCTGCCCGACTGTAGGTAAAGGATTTTTTCAGATAAGCCACAAATTCCTTATCAATCTTTTGATAGCGTGAACTTTCACTGGTCAAAGATTTAATGGTCTCAATACCGTTGATGTCCTCGATGATAGAAGAAGACAGAACCGCATTAGCTTCCATGGTATCACGATTCATCTTTTCAAAAGGCTTCATAAAAGCAAAGATAATCACTGTATAGATGGGAAGGGCAAGCAGACTAATGAAAAAGAGTATCATATTTTGTGAAAACAAGACAAGCGAAATAATCAAAATCGTTGACACATCCAAAAAGATCGATAGAATGGTCGATGCCAGCGCATCGATGATACTATTGGCATCTGTAAAACGAGACACGATTTCTCCTGTCCTGCGTGTCGCGAAAAAGGACATCGGCAGGTGAAAAACATGCTTGATGTAGGACAAAATCACGTCAATTGACAGGCGTTGCCCAAGGATCAGCAGAAGATATTCCTGGGCATAGGATAAGATCTGCTGGAGAATATAGACGATGACCAGCCCAATAGAGATAATACCCAAGGTCGAACGCATCTGGTCTGGTACGTAACTATCAATGATAGACTGCAGATAATAAGAACCTACAATGTTGATCAGGGTTACCAAGAGTGTCGCTAGGACGATATTGGTAATTAAGCCACGCTGTTTGAGTAAGATTGGTAAGAAGGATAGGAGTCCCTGTTTTTTCTCCTTATGGGGTTTATAGTCTGGAGATGGCGCCATAAAGAGACTGACCCCTGTCCACTCTTGCGCAAATCGCTCACGGGAAATCTTGGTCAGCTTGACACCAGGATCTGGATCAGCGATATGGATGTGCTTTTTATCCTGACCTGTCACCACATAGTAGTGGAGCAATTTCCCTTCCTTAAGCACATGAGCCACAAAGGGAAAGGTCAAATCTGGCAAGTCAAAGAGCGTCATATCCGCCTTGATAGCACGCGTCTCAAAGCCAAGCTCCTCTGCCACCTTTACAAGCCCCAAAGCCGTCGTCCCATCCATGGTCGTCTTGGCCAACTCTCGTAGATGAGCCAAGGAGTAATAACTACCGTAGTAGCCAAAGACCATAGCCAAGGAAGCCACGCCACAATCCATCTGATCCACCTGAGGACGGTAGTGCCTTTTCTTAAATTTCATATCTATCTCCTTTTTTCTAACAATCTCTTAAAAACTTTGTAAGATTATTTTAACCAAACAAGGAAGAAATAAGGGAATTATTTCTGAAAAAACAATATCCACGCCTAAACAGCACTTTTTGTCAAAGAAAATAGGCAGAACAAGAGTCCTGCCTAAAATATATATTTATTTCTTTTTCTTCCTAATTCTTTTGTCAATCATGTACAAAACGATAATCGAAAACAGCGGTGGTACAATATAACTCTTTTCACTCATTGTCAGCTGAAATCCTAAAGTTGCTAGTATCCCAAAGATGAAAATATTCATCAAAAATAGGAAAGTGAATACAAGAATAGATTTTAAAATCTTAGTCATTTTCGCCCTCATTACCTTCTTTAGCCGCTGTTTTCTGGATAATATGGTATTTTACCGCTATGTAAATGATTAAAAGAAGTAGGGGATAAGAGAACAAGTCTGAAACTTCCATGAAATTTACACTATACTTTCCTGGCAATAGCTTATAGTCCATTAAAACTTGAAGGATAGAAAGCACAATACGTACTAGTAGAAGTCCTCCTAATAACATCACTTCTTTTTTAACATACAGACACCTTCCTAACTAAATGTAGATTATGGTTCATTAGTCTAACACTCCAAGATTGCTTTTATGCTGGAGCTACAGAGATCAGACTCATGTTGTCACCACTTGTCATCTTTTTCTTCACTTCTATAAAGTAAGATAAAGGTCATCAAGAATAATGAAATCGTAGGTATATCAAAATATTCAAACCATGTAGGTAGGTTTATTTTGTTTACATCAGCCAAGATTCTAATAATTAGATAAGCCATCGAGCTAAACAATACAGTGGTCTCTGGCCAAGCTTTTCCTAGTAATTGAACAACTTTCATCCCGAACTCCAATCTGATGGTCCATCAATTCCCAATCGTACTTTCTTTTGTTTCGTACTTATATCCTACATAAAACAGACCAAGCAGAATCGGATAGGTTTCTGGATAAAACAAGGTATTGATCGGATTTTTCAAAATCAAATACGTTGCGATATAGATAATGAGTGATACGATAAAATATCCCTCAGCAAATCCTAATAAGAATTTTTTCATGGTAGATTCCTATTTACCTGATAAGAAAGGCGGAAAAACTCCGCCATTCACATGCACAAAATCCTTTTCATTCAGATTCATCATTTATAGTTTTGATTATTTTTTGACAAATCTTTACAAAAAATACCAAAATAGCCTGAGGCAAGCAAACCAACTAAAGTCCATTGCCAATCAAAGGATACTAATGAACCTGTACGAATCACATGAAGCGCGAGATGCAGGCCGATTGCCAACAAAGGAAATATAGTGGCTAATTTAGGTAAGAGTGTGTTGAGATTAATGTTCCGATTGTTCATAATCTAACGCCCTCTATACCCATTATAAACTCCCAATCCAAATGTGCCTCCTGCTAAAGTAGCAGCTGCACCATAAGCTGCTGCTGCTTTCCAGCCTACAAGTACTACCGTACCTATCGTTAATGTAATAACACCACCTTGAACCTCTTCAAGTTCTTGAAAAGATAATTCTTGAAATTGTTTCATTACTAAGCCTCCTTTCTAATCATATTAAGGTCGCAATGCTTTTCCAATAGCATATCCTGCTCCATAAAGAGCTCCTCCAATTGTAACCACAGCACCTGCTACTTTTCCTGCTAAAATAATTCCAGCTGCTGTAATAATCAATCCCCCATCCACATCCATCAACTCTTCTTCTGTAAGAGTTACAAAGTTCTGTTCCATTTTGTCAAAGTTTGTCATCTTTTTTCTCCTTTATTTCTATTTTTTAGTTTACGACTTCTAGATTTTAAACCATTTTAAAAACCAGATTGGAAAAATAACTGAAATCATTTTTTCTCTCCTTTCTTTTCTGCTCACTTATCTATTCGAGAAGTGATTTAAAATGAACAGGTAAATTTCATTTATTTTAAATACCATTTGATAAACCATGGCAATAAGATTGGTAAATACATCGCGTAGTCTCCTTCCTTTTTTTCTTATCTATCTATTCGAAAAACAATTCGAAAATGAACAATTAATTCATTTTTATTTTAAAAACCACTTGATATACCATGGATACAAGATTGGCATGTACATGAACGTTCCTCCTTTTTTCTTCCTCATCTCTTTATTCGCAATTTCTACTAAAAATTTTAACGTTACTCTTTTTTCTGCAAACAAAAAAACAACATGACTTGCATGTTGCTTTTTGCTATATTTTACCTTTAATAGTTCTGACCACATCTGCTACACTTTGCAATTGGTCAATTTCCTCATCGCTGATCTCGATACCAAATTCATCTTCTAGCGTCAAGACAAACTCCATCAAGTCCACTGAGTCTGCATCGAGATCGTCTTTCAAACTCAAAGCTTCTGTCACGACAAAGTCCTCTCCCTGTCGTTCTTGGATAATGGTCACAATACGGTCAAAAATTTCTTTTTCTGTCATCTTTTTATTCTCCTGAAAATTCACGCGCAGTTTGAGAAACTACGTCTGTTTCTAGCATGGTACGAATCTGGCGAATCGTACTGTACACAGCTTTAGCATCACTTGAGCCATGAGTCTTAACAACAGGTGCCTTGACACCAAACAAAACAGCGCCTCCAACATCTGAATAGTTGAGTTGCTTTTTCAAACCTTTAAGGCTATCCTTGAGAAGGAGAGCACCAAGTTTTGCTCGAAGACCGCCACCTGTAATAGCTGTCTTGAGCAAGCCCATGATACCTATGGCTGTCCCTTCAATAGATTTGAGCACAGCGTTTCCCGTGAAACCATCTGTCACGACAACATCCGCAACGCCATTCATCAAATCACGCGCTTCCACGTTTCCGATAAAATTCAAACTTTCATCAGCTACTAGCAAGGCATAGGTTTCCTTACGAAGGGGATCACCCTTGCTGCTTTCTGTTCCGTTGTTGAGCAAACCAACACGTGGTTTCGAAATCCCACGAACATTTTTAGAATAAAAGGAGCCGAGAACAGCGTATTGGTGGAGGTGCTGGGCTGTGTTTTCTGCATTGGCACCGAGATCAAGCATATCAAACCCTTTTCCATCAATGGTCGGCAAGGTAGACATGAGTCCAGGACGGTCGATATTTTTAATACGACCCACAATGAAGAATCCTGCAGCCAACAAGGCACCTGTGTTCCCAGCGGAGAGTACGGCATCCGCCTCCCCATCTTTGACTGCCTTAGCTGCTAATACCATACTGGCATTTTTCTTCTTACGGATTGCTTTTGTCGGCTCATCATCTGAGTCAATTTTTTCATCCGTATGGATAATGCTGACTCGCTCTGTAGCTGTTAGATATTGCTTGATTTTGCTTTCATCTCCATAGAGTTGAATCTCAATATCTGAAAAGTCAGTAAGGGCTTGGTTGACACCCTCAACGATGGCTTGAGGAGCGTAATCGCCCCCCATAGCATCTACTGCGATTTTTTTCATTTGTCTTCCTCTTTGAGTAATTGTCCCCAGTCTGCTAGGGAATCAATAAATTTCTTTGATTTTAGGTGAATCCCGACGTACTCTTCGTAGATCTGATCCATAAACTTGCGCAAGTCTTGCTTGATTTCGGACTTGAGCGAAATGGTTTCCAAGGTCTCAAAATCAATAGCTTGAAATTGATTGAGCAGATAAGGGATGTTGGGATTCAGATGGCAACGTTTCTCATCCTCATGATAATGGTCTGGGCAGAGGCAGGCTCCATATTTGAAAGAAAAGTCAAAGGCCTGACCTACCCGATGGCAAAAGACACACTCATTAAAATTTAGCCCAATTCCAAATCGAGTCAAGATTTGAATTTCAAAAATATTGGTCAAAACCTGATAATCCAAGCCCACTTCCATCAACTCCAAGGTCTTTTGCAAAAAAGCAAACAAGGGAGCATCCTGCTGATTATCCTGCAAACTAGCATCTGCAAGAGCTGCTACGTAGGTCGCATAGGCCATGACAAAGAGGTCACTATTAATCTTGGGAAAGGTCATCACCTCATGGTAGTCCTCGATGTAACTGAGCCCATCATCATTGATTCGCAAGAGAAATCGTGCCAACACCAATGGCTGAATAACAGGAGCCAGTTTGGACTGACCAGCGTGTTTGACAAAAAACATGCGTTTGCCAGCCTGCTCGGTAAAAATTTTGACTAGCTTGTCATCCTCACGAAAGTTACGATTGTAGAGCACCAAGCCTTGACTCGTGATAGACTGAATCATGCTTCTCTCATATACTCCTCAAGTCGTTTCATGGCCTCTCTGATCGTTTCCATGCTGGCCGCATAAGACAGACGCACATAGCCTTCTCCGTAACGCCCAAAGGCGGCACCAGGAATAAAGGCCACGGCTTTCTTCTGGGCAAAATCCTTGAGAAAAGCAAAGGAATCTTGATCGTAACCCGCTGGAATTTTAGCAAAGATATAGAAGGCACCATCTGGTTTAATAATCTCAAAACCAAGAGCAGTCATCTTCTCGATGATATAATCTCGACGTTGGATGTATTCCTTCTTCATAGGCTCGGCGTCGTTTTTACCAGCGGTCAAAGCCTCCACCGCAGCATGTTGAGCCATGGTATTTGCGGCAGTCACCAAGTACTGGTGACTCTTAATCAACTGCGCTGTGAAAGCTGCAGGAGCGAAAATCAGACCCAAGCGCCAACCTGTCATAGCATGCGATTTAGACAAGCCGTTGATGATAATGGCCTGGTCTCTCAGCATAGTTCCTAGAGACACATGAGCTTCCCCCGTATAGGTCAATTCTGAGTAAACCTCATCACAAACAACGAAAATCTCATACTTGCGTAAAACTTCTGCCAAGGCTTCCAACTGCTCCCGACTATAGGTAATTCCTGTCGGATTAGCCGGATAGTTGAGAATGACTGCTTTGAGCTTGTCGCCTTGCTCCAAAATTGCCTTTTCCAACATTTCAGGAGTCAAGACAAAACCATTTTCAGTCGTGTCAATCTCGACAATCTCTGCCCCAACTAGATTGACAATCGGCTCATATCCTGGATAGGCAGGAGCTGGTAAGAGAACCTTGTCTCCCTCTTCCAAAATAGCTGTCAAAGTAGCAGATAAAGCCTCTGTCGCCCCAATTGTAACCAAAATTTCATTTTCAGGATTATAATCTAGCTGGTATTTTTCTTTTACAAAGTCGCTAGCAGCCTGACGCAAGGTCAGTAAACCGCTCATCCCTGTATAGTAGGACTGGTTCTGGTCAATGGCTCGCTTGGCTGCTTCCTTGATATGATCTGGTGTTGTAAAATCAGGTTCCCCCAAGGTCAAACGCAAGACCCCAGGAATCTCCGAAATAGCCTGGTCAAACTGGCGAATCAACGAAACTTGAATCTTGTCTAACTGTTTATTAAAGCGCTTGGTTAAGTCCATAGATACCCCCTTGCTTACAGAACATAGTACTATTATACTACAAAAGCTCCCTGACCGCAAAATCCATCTGAAACCTGCATTTTTCACTTTCTGTTTTACTTTTCTTCTCAACAGGACTATAATAATAAGTGCTTATTTTCGGAGGTTTATATGTCATTTTTATCAAAAAATGGAGCAGGAATCTTGGCCTGCCTTCTCATTTCTATCGTATCTTGGTTCCTGGGAGGATTTTTCCCCGTCGTGGGTGCACCTGTCTTTGCAATTTTTGCTGGAATGCTCCTCCACCCCTGGCTTTCACCCTACAAACAACTGGATGCTGGATTGACCTTTAGTTCAAAAAAATTGCTCCAGTATGCCGTTATCTTACTCGGTTTTGGTCTCAATATCTCGCAAGTCTTCGCGGTCGGGCAATCTTCGCTCCCTGTTATCCTCTCCACCATTTCGATTTCCTTGATTGTCGCCTACCTCTTCCAGCGTTTCTTTGCGCTAGACACAAAACTAGCTACCTTGATTGGAGTGGGTTCTTCTATCTGCGGTGGCTCTGCCATTGCTGCGACAGCACCCGTTGTCCAGGCCAAGGAAAAAGAAGTAGCCCAAGCCATTTCCGTTATCTTTTTCTTCAATGTCTTAGCGGCACTCATCTTTCCAACTCTAGGAACCTGGCTTCACCTATCCAATGAAGGCTTCGCCCTCTTTGCAGGAACTGCGGTCAATGATACTTCTTCTGTAACGGCCACCGCCAGCTCCTGGGACAGTCTTTACCAAACCAATACCCTCGAATCGGCAACCATTGTTAAACTCACGCGCACCTTAGCAATCATTCCCATCACTCTCTTCCTCTCCTACTGGCAAAGTCACCAGCGAAAAAACAGCCAGGATTTCCAACTGAAAAAAGTCTTCCCACTTTTTATACTTTACTTTATCTTGGCTTCTCTGCTAACTACCATTCTCACTTCATTAGGTGTCAGCAGTGACTTCTTTGCACCTCTCAAGCAACTCTCCAAATTCCTTATCGTCATGGCTATGAGTGCCATCGGTCTCAAAACCAATCTAATTGCCATGGTTAGATCCAGTGGTAAATCTATTGTCCTCGGAGCTCTTTGCTGGATTGCCATCATCCTTACCAGCCTAGGCATGCAAGCATTGATTGGTACTTTATAATACAAAAGGTAGCCCATGGCTACCTTTTTATTGCTCAAGAATTAAGCGAGTATGTTCTCTCTTGATACAGCGATTCATCACGATGTCATCGCATCCTCCAGCACGCAAGATTTCTTCCGCTTCTAGATTTTCAAGTCCTAATTGCGCCCAAAAAATCTTGGCATCAGCCTTGAGAAAATCACGCGCCACATCTGGCAGAAACTCGCTGCGACGGTAAACATTGACAACATCTACAGGAAAAGGAATCTCAGCTAGACTCGCATAAGCCTTTTCTCCCAAAATTTCACCACCTGCAGCCTTGGGATTAACTGGAATGATTTTATAGCCTCGAGCCTGCATTTCCTTGGTCACTCGATTGCTGGTTGTCTCCTCACGGTCGGACAAGCCCACCACTGCTAACGTTTTACTGGTGGCCAGATACTGACGGACCACTCCATCACTTGGATTGATAAATTCTTGGCTCATAGAAATCCTCCTTTTTCATCAGTATAGCATATTTTGAAAAGGCTTGCAGATTTTGACTACAAAAAATCTCCTAGCAAGAAAAGAAACTTGCTAGGAGTTCTGTCTACTTCAAGTGAAAGATTAAATCTTTTTCTCAATGCTAAACAAAGGAGAAAGAGGGCGTTTTTCATGGATACGCACGATGGCATCGCCTAGAAGGTGGGCAATCGAAATTTGTTCAATCTTATCAATCAAACGCTCTTCTGGTAGGTAGATGGTATCCAAAACAACCAATTTTTTAATAGCTGATTTTTGGATATTATCCATAGCAGGGCCAGAAAGTACTGGGTGCGTACAGCTTGCATATACTTCAACAGCACCTGCTTCAGCAAGAGCATCCGCTGCATGGCAAATGGTTCCAGCTGTATCGATCATATCGTCAATCAAGATACAAGTCTTACCTTCTACCTTACCGATGATGTTCATCACTTCGCTAGTGTTCATCTTGTCTACACTACGACGTTTGTCAATAATCGCAATCGGAGTTTTCAAAAACTCTGCCAATTTACGAGCACGAGTCACCCCACCATGGTCTGGGCTGACAACCACGTAGTCAGATCCAACCATCCCACGACGTTCAAAGTAGTCTGCAATCAATGGAGCACCCATCAAGTGATCCACAGGAATATCAAAGAATCCCTGAATCTGCGCAGCATGCAAATCAATCGTCAACAAACGATCCACTCCAGCCACTTCTAGCATATTGGCAACGAGTTTTGAAGTGATCGGCTCACGCGCTCTCGCTTTTCTATCCTGACGTGCGTAACCATAGTAAGGCATGACAACGTTGACAGATTCTGCACTAGCACGCTTCAATGCATCCACCATAATCAAAATTTCAAGTAAATTATCATTTACAGGTGAACTAGTTGATTGTAGGATAAAGACGTGTTTTCCACGGATTGATTCTTCGATGTTGACCTGAATCTCCCCATCTGAAAATTGGCGAACAGTCGATTTCCCCAACTCTATCCCAATTTCTTGCGCCACACGCTCTGCCAATTCTCTATTAGAAGAAAGGGCAAACAGCTTTAAATCAGAAAAAGACATGATTTCCTCCGGTATTTATGTATCACTTGTTTTTTACACAACATTTTCCATTTACCATTGTAGCGCTTTTTCCTTTATTTTTCAATCAAAAATAAAACAAGGGCAAACATTTATACCCTTGTTTTTACTATTTTATATTAGCTATATTAAAATTAAAATCACTACATTTTAACAATCGATTTTATGCTAGGATGAAATTTTTTCGAGACAAAGTTAGTATACTTCTCTCATACTTCCTGTATCCACATCATAGACAGCACCTGAAATAACCACATCATCAGGAATCAGTGGAGATTCTCGAAGCAATTGCATATCCTCTCTCACACTCTCTTCAACATCCTGGAATGGTAAAAAATCTTGATCAGACACATCAACCCCGAGCTCATGCTTCAAATGTTCATGAAAACTTTCATTTTGAAAGGTTTGAGCTCCACAGTCTGTATGGTGAAGCACCACGATTTCTCTTGTCCCCATTTGTTGCTGGGAAATCACCAGTGAACGAATCATGTCCTCAGTTACTCGACCACCCGCATTCCGCAAGATATGAGCATCCCCAAGGGCCAAACCTAGAGCTTGCGCAACGTGCAGACGTGAGTCCATACAGGTCACGATAGCTACTCTGGTTTTCGGTTTAAGTGGCAGATTTAACTGCCCATGTAGAGCAACATAAGCCTGATTGGCTTGCATAAACTGTTCAAAATACGACACGATTTCCCCCTTAAAAATTTGATAATCAAATATTTCTCCTATCTTATCATTTTTAAGAAGATTTGTCACGGATTATGCAAAGACCCTTTTCAAAACTTCCTGAATAGTCGTCACTCCAATGACTTCAATTTCCTTAGGAGGAGTGATTCCTGTCAAGGAATTCTTGGGTACATAAATCTTGGTAAAGCCCAGTTTTGCCGCTTCATTGATGCGTCGTTCGATACGATTTACGCGCCGAATTTCTCCGGTCAAGCCTAACTCTCCCACAAAACATTCCTGAGGATTGGTAGGCTTGTCTTTGTAGCTCGAAGCAATGGCAACCGCAACAGCCAAGTCAATCGCAGGTTCATCCAATTTGACACCGCCAGCAGATTTGAGATAGGCATCCTGATTTTGCAAGAGCAATCCTGCACGTTTTTCCAAAACAGCCATAATCAAACTAGCACGATTGAAATCAAGACCTGTCGTTGTGCGCTTAGCATTTCCAAACATGGTTGGTGTTACCAAAGCTTGAACCTCCGCCAAAATCGGACGGGTCCCTTCCATGGTCACCACGATTGATGAACCAGTAGCCCCATCCAAACGCTCTTCTAGGAAAACTTGACTCGGATTGAGTACCTCAACCAATCCGCCCGACTGCATCTCAAAGATGCCAATCTCATTAGTGGAACCAAAACGGTTTTTGACCGCTCTCAAGATACGAAAGGTATGGTGACGTTCCCCTTCAAAGTAAAGCACTGTATCTACCATATGCTCCAACATACGCGGACCAGCCAAGGTCCCTTCCTTGGTCACATGCCCTACGATAAAGATAGCAATGTTATTAGTCTTAGCTAACTGCATAAGTTCAGCTGTCACCTCACGTACCTGAGAAACAGACCCCTGCACCCCTGAAATCTCAGGAGACATAATCGTCTGGATGGAGTCGATGATGAGAAAATCTGGTTGGATGCGCTCCACCTCAGCGCGAACACTCTGCATATTGGTCTCTGCATAGAGATAAAACTCGCTATCAATATCTCCCAAGCGCTCTGCTCGTAGCTTGATTTGCTGAGCAGACTCCTCCCCGCTGACGTAGAGAACAGTCCCTACTTGAGATAGCTGGGTTGAAACTTGTAAGAGAAGAGTTGATTTCCCAATCCCTGGATCCCCACCAATGAGTACAAGACTTCCTGGTACCACTCCGCCTCCAAGTACACGGTTGAACTCCTCCATCTCAGTCTTGGTTCGATTGACATTGATTGAGGTTACCTCAGCCAGTTTCATGGGTTTGGTTTTCTCACCCGTCAAGGATACACGCGCATTCTTGACCTCTGCAACCTCGATTTCTTCTATAAAAGAAGACCAAGACCCACAGTTTGGACAGCGCCCTAGATATTTAGGGGAATTATACCCACAATTTTGACATACAAATGTCGCTTTTTTCTTTGCGATGATAAACCTCTTTCTAAATTTCTACCTCACACTCAATCACTTGACAAAAATCAATCTTCTCACTTGGCACAAACTGACGTATTAGCATACGATGAGCTATAACAACTACAGTCTGATGTTCTCGATACTTAGCCATAGATTCTAGAAATCGAGACTTCATTTCCGCAGCTGTCTCATACTGAATAGGACTATTAGGAAGCAACTCCCCCTTGTTTTCTAAAAACAGAGTACGTGCTTTTTCAAAATTCTCTATGCCACTTTCGTAAACCTGCCATTCGTGTAACAAAGGCTCCACCCTCAAAGGAAGGCCTGTAGCACAAGATACATAAAAAGCCGTTTCTAATGCTCGCGTCACTGCAGAAGACACCAGTATATCAGCTGAGCCAAGCAAAGGATTTTGGCAAAGTTCCTGAGCTTGTTGCCGTCCTTCCTTAGATAAAGGTGCTAAATCCATCCCAAAACCTGTATAAGAACGTTCCTCTAACTCACGGTAATCTGGCTCCCCATGACGTACAAAGATTATCTTCATCTTAATGCCCTGTCGATCCAAATCCACCAGTCCGCACGCCATCAGCTGCATCTCCGTCTGCGATTAAAAATGGTGCAAAGACAGCCTGAACCACACGTTCCCCAACTTCAAGAATCACTTCCTTGTCAGTAATGTTTTTCATCTGAGCAAAAATATGCCCTTCATTTCCAGAATTTCCATAATAATCCCCATCAATGACCCCAACTGAGTTAATCAAGACCAAGCCCTTCTTACGAGGGTTTGATGAACGGTCATAGAGATAGAGCACTTCTGTTGGCTGCATATAAGCCTTGACTCCTGTTGGGACGAGAACAATCTCTCCTGAAGCAATCACAGTGCGTTCCGCAACCTTTAAATCATAACCAGCTGCATGGGCTGTCTCACGCTTAGGGAGCAAATTTTCATCTGTAAAACTCGAAACCAATTCAAAACCACGAATTTTCATATTTTCTCTTTTCTATAATCATTTATTCTAGGCTATTTTATCTTATTTATTCGAAAAAAGCACGAAAAAAGAGCACACAATTCACACTCGCTTAGGGCTGCTGGATTCCTCCCCTGACCCGCTTCACGCAGAACTGTTGCTCCACTATTTATTATACCACATTCCACTCTGTTTTTAAAGAGAAATTATTTTTTCCGTCGATTTCGGAAAAAATCCTGCATAATCGCTGCACACTCACTCTCCAAAACTCCCGTTTCTACCTCTACACGATGATTTAGACGCTCATCTGTCAAAATATCGTACAAACTTCCAGCTGCACCAAATTTCTGGTTTTTAGCCCCGTAAACTACGTTTGGAATACGGGCAAGCCCAATCGCCCCGCTACACATCACACAGGGCTCTATGGTCACAAAAAGGGTGCAATCTAGTAAACGCCAGCTCTCTTCACTCACATTCGCATTCTCTATAGCCATGATTTCTGCATGCATGACTGCCCGTTGCAACTCCTCGCGCGCATTATGCCCACGGCCAATGATCTCTCCATCCTTGACAATCACACAGCCAATTGGAATTTCATCGTGTTCTAGAGCAATTTCTGCCTCTTTCAAGGCCTCTCTCATAAAAGCTTCTTTTTCTTTAACTGTATAATTCATAGCTTCTCTCTTTTCCTGCTTATCAATTCTATCATTATAGCATGTTTTCCTAGACAAAAAAAGAGCTCTATAATATTTACACTGACTAACTTTAGATAGTATTAAATAGCTGGATTGTAGAAATAATGTTTTAAAAAGAGTATAATATTAGCAAAATTGATAGAAAATCAAAAATGATGAATATACTGAAATTTATACAATAAACAATATGAAAGGGTAAATGATGAAATTAGAGTTATTACTGGATAAACCAAAATTTACCTTAATGTTTCCATATAAAAATCAACTTAATAGAGTAGGGGGACCATTCATGATATCTTTATCTGTTATGATTCTCTGGATTCTAAAGCATCTGATAGCTTATAATACCGATTTTACAGACAAGATTATTATAGCAATTGTACTGATTTATGTTCCACTTCTTCTATGGTTTATGGGGTATTATCTCTTCATAAATGGAGTAAAATTAGAAGTTCATAAAAACAATACTATTCAGTATTACACCTATAGTAGCAGGGGCCTCAGCGTATTACATTATCAATTTAAACTTCAAGATATCGAACAAATAACCATTAAAAAGCGTCCCTTTAATTGTGCAAAGTTAACCATGAAAATTAGAAATCCTATTTTTTTAGAAGGATATGAGAAAAATCTAAATAAGCTAATAAGTGTCAGTATCATCACAGATAAACTGAAAGCAGATGTTTTTATGCACGAAATGAACCAAATTCAAAATGACAAATCAGGAAACCAAGTTATCAAATAAGCTAATTTACAAAAAATTTAATTTTATCTAACTTATAAATTCTAAAGAAAATAGTTCACTGAAGAGGCTGGGATCAAAAATCCCAACTTCATTTTTGCTTAGTTGTACACCCATAATTTATTAGTAGATTAAACTATTTGTTGGTATTTTAAAATTCAAAAAGCTACTTTTACCAAAACTTCTTTTCTCCATTCACAACCTTAACCAATCTACCGAATTGTTGAAACCATGAAGTTCTAGTTCTATCAAATTAAGACTTGGTCTACAGATTTCTGTCCCACTGTTTTTTTCTTTATCTTAAAAAGTCAAGTAGAAGCCTGTATAGGACTTATGAACTAAAAAAGTCACCGAATGCGGTGACTTAATAGGGAGATTATTATGAAAAAGAAAAGTTTAGGATATTTGTTACAACAAGTTAGGAGGTCTTCTTGTAACTATCTATAGTATACCCACCCTCTCTTAAACTAATCTTAAAAATCTTCTATGACCAAACACTTTCTAAAATATTGGTTTGTTCACGACCAGGACCTACTGAGAAAGTAGAAATACGAACCCCAACCAACTCGCTCACACGACGAACATAGTTACGCGCATTTTCAGGAAGATCTTCCAAATTACGAACTCCAGTAATGTCTTCTGACCAACCAGGCAATTCCTCGTAGATAGGTTTGCAACGTTTTAATTGCTCAAGACTAGCTGGGTAGTGGTCGATACGTTGACCATCGAGATCATAAGCCACACAAATTTTCACAGTATCCAAACCGCTCAAAACATCAATAGAATTCAATGAAAGATTGGTAATCCCAGATACACGGCGACTATGACGCATCACAACTGAGTCAAACCAACCCACACGACGTGGACGGCCAGTTGTTGTACCATACTCATGACCTACTTCACGAATGCGATCTCCCACTTCATCAAACAACTCAGTTGGGAAAGGTCCGTCACCTACACGACTCGTATAAGCTTTACACACACCTACAACCTTGTCAATCTTACTTGGACCAACACCAGACCCAATTGTCACACCACCAGCGACAGGGTTTGAAGAAGTAACAAATGGATAAGTACCTTGGTCAATGTCCAACATAACACCTTGTGCACCTTCAAAAAGTACACGTTTACCGTTATCAAGTGCATCGTTCAAGATAACGGATGTATCTGTCACATACTGCTTGATTTGTTGGCCATACTCATAGTACTCTTCAAAAATATCATCAATTGAAATAGGCGTGCTATCATATAATTTTTCAAACAGACGATTCTTTTCCGCAAGATTACGTTCTAAACGCTCACGAAAAATGTCTTTATCCAAAAGATCCGCAATACGAATACCGACACGAGCTGCCTTGTCCATATAGGCTGGACCGATTCCCTTAATTGTAGTACCAATCTTATTTTCACCCTTAGCCTCTTCTTGCAAGCGATCCAACTCAATATGGTAAGGCAAAATAACATGTGCACGATCAGAAATACGCAAGTTATCAGTTGTCACACCTTCCTCATGAAGATAACTCAACTCTTTTACTAGAGATTTAGGGTTTACAACCATCCCGTTCCCAATGACAGAAATTTTTTCAGGGAAGAAAATACCTGATGGAATCAAGTGCAACTTAAATTTCTTGCCATCAATCACAATGGTGTGACCAGCATTATCACCACCTTGATAACGAGCAATTACCTCTGCATTAGCTGAAAGAAAATCTGTAATTTTCCCTTTACCTTCATCGCCCCATTGGGTACCTACAACAACAACTGAAGTCATAATAAAATTCGTCTGAGCTACTAGGAGCTCGTCCTTTCTCATATACATGGCAGGAGTCTCACCTGCAATCATATCTTACAATTTATTATAAGAAAAAAAGACCATTTTATCAAGAAGAAACACTGGAAAAGATTTGGAATTTCTATAAATCATAAAATGCAAAACCTTATATTTTAAATAAAATCCTTAAAATCATAAATTCAATGCTCATTATTGTTCGTGATAAATGATATATATGAACGTCACTAGTTTAGAGTAGTACCTTCTAGCAAAAATTTATCTAGATACAAGCGATAGGCCGTCTGAAAATGATATAAACAAAACTCTTTATCGCTTTTAATTCTAAATCTTATCAGGTAATAAAGTAAAAAACGAAGATGAAGTGATTCCCACTCAACACAACTCTGACATAAAGAAGCATATTCTTGTTCAACTAGTTTCAAAAAGACAAATGCTCGTTCGTAAAATTTTTGAAGCATATAAAAAATCCCTTTCTTATTATTAACACTAGTCTAACAGAAAAACGAACTAAAAAAGCTTCAAATCCTATAAAAGAAGAATTTAAAGCTAAACGAACTAAAAATAAAATATAAAGGTAATTATAGATACCAAAATTAAGTTTTGAATTTTGAAAAGTTTACTTCATTTATAAAATCATGACCACCCGTCTATGAACCACATCCCAAAAGTTAGATTTTTTTGTCTAACTTTTGGGACGCGGTTCACATAAGAAAAGAGACTGGGACAATAGTCCCTTGTCTCCCCAAAAAGCAACGGATTTGCCATTGCTTTTTGGCATGGTTGCGATAGTCTTGGTAAAATAGAATTGCCCAATAAACCATTTAGAAAGGCTATCTCATGCATATTCACTATAACACAAATCAAACAACTGTACCACTAGAAATCAGTTCTTTCTTGCCACAAGACCATCTCGTCTTTACTATTGAAAAAGTGGTAAATACCTTGGAGGATTGTCACTTCCACGCCTTCTATCATACCTTTGGTCGCCCGTCTTATCACCCTAAAATGCTTGTATCTACTCTTCTATTTGCCTATTCACAAGGGATTTTCTCTGGACGAAAAATTGAAAAAATGATGATTGAAAATCTCGCTATGCAATACCTAACAGGGCAGTTGGTTGTCAGCTATCGTACCATCAATCCTTTTCGTGTCGCTGAAGGGATGGAAGAACTCATTCGTGATCTTTTCATCGACCTCAATCTTCGTTTAAAAATGGAAGAGTTAGTAACCTTAGATTGTTTGTTTATTGACGGGACTAAGATTGAAGCCAATGCCAACAAGTATAGTTTCGTGTGGAAGGAAGCGACAGAGAAATTCTCCGCCAAACTTCAAGAACAGATACAGGTCTATTTTCAAGAAGAAATCACTCCCCTTATCCATCAAGCTATCGAACTGGATACACAAGAGCCTATCTCCTCAGAGCAGTTGATTGAATTCGCCCAAGTCCTTGAAGAAGAATTGGAAAAACTGAGCCAAGACATGGAGGAGACACCCGTTAAAGGAAAGGATGAACGGAAAACCAATTTGTTCTTCACTATGATGTCTTCTCAAATCCGACAAACACCAAAACTCTTTTACCTTTACTTGAAACCTATCCGCATGACTTGAAGACAGTTGTCGCAGATGCTGGATATAGAAGCGAAGAAAACCTCCTTCGTCTAGATGAAAAGAAGGTGAACCATCTGATTAAATATGCCATGTTTGATCAGGAACAGAAGAGAGGGTATAAACAGTCGGCTAGAAACTTAGCAAATTGTCATTATAATGACAAGGAGGATAGCTACACTGTAAGATTGATGTGGAACCTGTCTTTGGGCAGATAAAGGCTTGTTTAGGTTACAAGAGATGTAATCTGAGAGGTAAGCGTCAAGTGAGAATTGACATGGGATTGGTACTCATGGCTAATAACTTCCTAAAATACAATAAGAGAACGACTCAAAATTAAAAAGCTAGAGTTCCACTATTGGGAATCTCTAGCTTTTTTGTGGCTGAGAACCATTTTGTCTCAGACTCTTGATCTTACTCCGCCAGTAGGACTCGAACCTACGACATCATGATTAACAGTCATGCGCTACTACCAACTGAGCTATGGCGGATA
>NZ_JALDWB010000019.1:0-502 GCF_023110435.1 Streptococcus oralis | reverse complement strand
GATAAATTGCAAGAATAAGTGCAACATTTACTCTAACTCATCCACTAGAGCCTCATAAGCAGTTCTGTAAGCTAAACATTTTCGCGGTCTGTGATTGATATCATATAAGGCCTTGTTCAAAGCCTCATCAGATATACAGCTAAATCTGTTTTCTTTGGGAAATATTCTCTTAGTAAGCCATTTGCGTTTTCATTGCTTCCTCTCTGCCAGGATGAATAGGCGTTCGCAAAGAAAAAGGAAATTCCTAAATTCTCTACCAGAGGATAGCAGGCGAACTCTTTTCCCCCGTCTGAAGTGAAGGTTTTAAGAGTCTCTTTTGGAAATAGCTTACAAATTTGTTCGATGGCTGAAAACATGGCTTTGGCTGTTTTGTCTGGTATCTTTAAAGCTAAGTAAAAGCGAGTTTTCCGCTCCAGAAAGGTCGCTAAACAGCCCTTGCTTTTGCCTCTGGAAGACACCACAGTATCGAGCTCCCAGTGACCAAAAGTTTCACGATTCCGGA
>NZ_JALDWB010000003.1:164651-209253 GCF_023110435.1 Streptococcus oralis | reverse complement strand
TCAAGCGACAACTATATTAGTATATCACAGCTGTTGATCTATGTCAACACTTTTTTGAAACTTTTTTTACTTTTTTCGTCCCTGCGATACACCCATAGTCCGTACGGGATTCGAACCCGTGTTACCGCCGTGAAAAGGCGGTGTCTTAACCCCTTGACCAACGGACCCTGAGTTTTTTAACTCTTTCTATTATACCTACTTTTTCCTCTTTGTCAAGATCTTTTTTTAATGAATTTGACTTTTTCTTTTCTTGACCAACTTCACGACTGCTTCTGTTCGTGCGGTGTGGGGAAACATATCAACTGACTGGATATACTGGAGATCATAGACTTTTACCAGTTTAACTAAATCTCGCGCCAAGGTCGAAACATTGCAGGATACATAGACCATTTTTTCTGGAACATAAGTCAGAATGGTATCCAACAACTTATCATCTAAGCCCGTACGAGGAGGGTCTACTATCAGTGCATTCGCTCGGTAACCCTCTTGATACCAGCGGGGAATAATCTCTTCAGCTGTCCCCGCTTCGTAATGAGTATTGTCAAATCCCATTTTTTGAGCATTTTGCCTAGCATCTTCAATGGCTTCTGGAATAATATCCATCCCTCTGAGACTCTTGACCTTCTTCGCGAAGGCAAATCCGATCGTCCCGACACCGCAATAGGCATCAATCAGATGATCTTCTTTGCTAACATCTAGAGCTTTAACTGCTTCACTATAGAGAATCTCAGTCTGCTCCGGATTGAGCTGATAGAAGGCACGGGGCGAGAGAGAAAACTCATAGTCGAGTACTCCTTCTTGAATACTCTCTTGGCCCCAGATAATTTCCGTCTTCTCACCATAGATTTCACTTGTTTTTGCTGTATTTGTATTAACTGCAACCGTAACGACTTCTGGAAAATCCTTGACTAGGTCTTTAACTAGTTGATTTAAATTAAGCTGGCGGTTAGTTACGACGATAATCTGGACTTGTCCAGTTTTTCTCGCTCGACGTACCATGATAGTGCGAACACCGAGCGTTTTTCTCTCATCTGTAATTGGAATTTGATGGTAAGTGAGAAGCTCAGCTAAGCGATTCGCAATCACTTGAGTCTCCTTATCTTGCACCAAGCAGTCTTTCAACTCGACAAGGTAATGAGAATTTTGCGCATACAAACCTGCCTTAACCTGATTTTTAAATTTTCGAGTCTGAAATTGCAACTTAGCTCGGTAGTACTTTGGTTCCTGCATTCCGATAGTTGGACGGATTTCATAGTTTTCATATCCTGCAGGGGCAAATTTTTTCAGGGCTTGGTGGAGCAAGTCCGTTTTGAACTCTAACTGTTTATCGTAGTGGAGGTGCATGATTTGGCAACCACCACATTCATTATAAATCGTACAAGCTGGTACGACTCGAAATTTAGACTTCTTATTAACCTTTAGTAATTTTGCTTCAACAAAGTTACGTTTAATAGAAGTAATCTGACAATAGATATCTTCTCCTTTGAGGGCGCCTGGTACAAAAACGAGGGTTTTCTGATAGAAACCGATTCCCTCACCATTGATGCCCATCCGCTTGATTTTTAAAGGTATTTTTTGTTTGACTTTCAGATTCATACCCCTATCTTATCACATTTTAGGGTATAATAGAACTATGAAAATCACAAAACTTGAAAAGAAAAAACGCCTCTACTTGATGGAGTTAGATGGACAGCAAACCTCTTATATCACTGAAGATACCATTGTCCGTTTTATGCTGTCTCGAGATAAGGTCATTAGCAAAGAGGAACTGACCGAGATTCAGGATTTTACCCAGTTTTCTTATGGTAAAAATCTTGCTCTCTACCATCTATCCTTCAAGGCTCGTACGGAAAAAGAAGTGCGAGAGTATATGAAAAAGTATGATATTGAAGATACAATCGCTAGTCAAGTTATCGCTAACCTTAAAGAAGATAACTGGATTAATGATCGTCAGTATGCCTACTCTATCATCAATGCCAATCAACTTTCTGGAGATAAGGGACCCTATTTACTAACTCAAAAACTGTCTCAAAAAGGGATTGCCAAATCAACTATTGAAGAGGTTTTAAAGGATTTTAATTTTTCAGAGGTTGCTCAACGTGTTGCAGAAAAACTGCTTAAAAAATACAATGGAAAACTTCCCGCTCGTGCCTTGCAGGATAAGATTATCCAAAACTTGACGAACAAAGGCTTCTCCTATTCTGATGCTAAAAATGCCTTTGACAGTTTGGATAGTCAAGTTGATCAAGAAACGACTCAAGAACTCATTTTCAAAGAGCTAGACAAACAATATACTAAATACGCTCGCAAATATGAAGGTTACGAACTAAAGCAACGTTTAACTCAAGTATTAGCTAGAAAAGGCTATGATTTTTCGGATATAGCAAGCGCTCTCAGAGAATATCTTTAACATTTTCGTGTAAAATTCAAAAAAATTAGACCGATTTATGATATAATAATAAACGATAAACTTATAAATTGTAGAAAGTTGGTTAGTTATGAAACTTCCAAAAGAAGGCGACTTTATTACAATTCAAAGTTATAAGCATGATGGGAGTCTCCACCGCACTTGGCGGGACACCATGGTACTAAAAACAACAGAGAACGCCATTATCGGCGTCAACGACCACACACTTGTTACCGAAAGTGACGGTCGTCGTTGGGTGACTCGAGAACCGGCTATTGTTTACTTTCACAAAAAATATTGGTTTAATATCATTGCCATGATTCGTGATAATGGGATTTCCTACTATTGCAATATGGCCAGCCCCTACTATCTAGATGAGGAAGCCCTGAAATACATTGATTATGATTTGGATGTCAAGGTTTTCACTGATGGTGAAAAGCGTCTCTTGGACGTTGAAGAGTATGAGCGTCATAAACGCAAGATGAAGTATTCTGATGATTTAGACTATATTTTGAAAGAGCATGTTAAAATCCTTGTTGATTGGATCAACAATGGACGCGGTCCTTTCTCAGAGGCCTATGTCAACATTTGGTACAAACGCTACATAGAACTAAAGAATCGGTAAAGTTGTCAAACCGGGGTGAGAGCCCTGGTTTTTTTATTTTAAAAACCCAGCTTTTCAGCTGGGTTGCTTTCTATATATCTAATTTAGTAACAGTAAACTTGATGTGGGAATAGTCTTTTTCAACATCCTTATCCAACAAGAAAGCCGTGGCATTCTTCTTAACCTGAACCAGATCAATATTCTGGGCTTGAGCTGCATAGACGCATCCACAATAACATTGACGATAAATATCATACTCCTCGCACATCTCCACCGAACGCTTATAGCCTTGATTTTTCTTGAAATCACTTGGAAGATAGTGGGTCGTATAAATCTTTTGCACATCAATCCCGATGCTGTTGATGGTTTGAGAATTCTTATGGGGACTGATGGTCAAAGCTGAACCAAAGTAGTCAAAGCCCAAGTCCATAGCTACCTGTGCTGTTTTGTCCAAACGGTAGTCGAAACAAACCTTGCAACGGTCACCACCTTCGGGTTCTTCTTCCAGTCCTCTGACTAACTTCCGGTATTCATTGGGTTCATAAGGCGCTTCTAAATACTGGACCGTATTTCCTGTTCGCTCATTGAAATCACTGACAAATTTCTTGGTGACGTAAGCTCGCTTGTGGTATTCTGCCTTGGGATGGATATTGGAATTGGCAAAATAGATAGTCACATCAGCGTATTTAGTCAGGTACTCTAGTGTGTAGGTACTACAAGGAGCACAGCAAACATGCATGAGAATGGTTGGGCGCTGCTCATTTTTCTCCCATACTTGTACCATCTTCTGCATAACACGGTCATAATTAATCTTCTGATTAGGATTCATCTTACTCAGAATTTCTTCTACATCGATCATGTTCTTCTCCTTCTTCTAGTCTTATTTTATCATATAAGTTAGGAGAGCTCAAATCTATTTAGAAGAGAAAACCTTAAAAGAAGGGATATACATTCCCTCCTTTTGTGTTTTTTATAAGTTACTTTTACATCATTCCACCCATCATGCTTGGATCCATGGCTGGAGCTGGGGCAATTGGTTCTGGTTTATTGGCTACAACTGCTTCTGTTGTCAAAATCAAGCTGGCTACAGATGCTGCATTTTGAAGGGCAGAACGGCTAACCTTAACTGGGTCGATGATTCCTTCTTCAATCATGTTGACCCACTCGCCAGTTGCTGCGTTGAAACCTGTACCAAGCTCAGCATTCTTCAAGCGATCGATAACGATAGATCCTTCAAATCCTGCATTGTGAGCGATTTGACGAACAGGTTCTTCCAAGGCGCGGAGAACAATATTGCGTCCTGTTGCTTCGTCTCCTGTTAATTCCAAATCAGCAACAGCTGGAATGACATTGGCAAGAGCCGTTCCACCACCTGCAACTATTCCTTCTTCAACGGCTGCACGAGTAGCGTTAAGGGCATCTTCGATGCGGAGTTTCATTTCTTTCAACTCCGTTTCAGTTGCAGCACCGACCTTGATAACTGCGACACCACCTGACAATTTTGCCAAGCGTTCTTGCAATTTTTCACGGTCGAATTCTGAAGTTGTGGTTTCGATTTGTGACTTGATAACCGCAACGCGGTGGGAAATGGCTTCAGGATTGCCAGCACCTTCTACGATAACCGTGCTATCTTTGTCCACAGTCACTCTAGCAGCTTGACCAAGCGCCTCAATCGTCGCGTCTTTCAACTCAAGACCAAGGTCTTCTGTGATGACAGTTCCACCTGTCAAAATAGCAATGTCTTCAAGCATGGCTTTACGACGGTCACCAAAGCCAGGAGCTTTGACAGCAACGACATTGAATGTTCCACGAATCTTGTTCAAGACAAGGGTTGGAAGAGCTTCGCCATCCACATCATCTGCAATAATCAAGAGCGGACGATTGCTTTGGAGAATGCTTTCTAGAAGTGGCAAGATTTCTTGGATATTTGAAATCTTCTTATCGGTAATCAAAATGTATGGATTTTCAAGGTCAGCCACCATTTTTTCACTATCTGTCACCATGTACTGTGAAAGGTAACCGCGGTCAAACTGCATTCCTTCCACGACTTCAAGCTCTGTTTCCATACCACGTGATTCTTCAATAGTGATAACGCCGTCTTTGCCAACTTTTTCCATGGCTTCAGAGATGTATTCGCCGACTTTCTCAGAACGAGAAGATACAGCAGCAACCTGAGCGATGGCTTCTTTATTGGCAACAGGGATGGCATTGTTTTTCAAGGCTTCTACAGCTGCGGCAACTGCTGCTTCAATCCCACGACGAATGCCGATTGGATTAGCACCTGCTGTGACGTTTTTGATTCCTTCGCGGACGATAGCTTGGGTCAAGACTGTTGCAGTAGTTGTCCCATCACCTGCGATATCATTGGTTTTTGAAGCGACTTCTGATACCAACTTGGCACCCATATTTTCAAAATGGTCTTCCAACTCGATTTCTTTGGCAATGGTTACACCGTCATTGGTGATGAGTGGTGAACCGAATGATTTTTCAAGAACAACATTACGACCTTTTGGTCCTAAGGTTACTTTAACAGTGTCTGCAAGGATATCGACACCACGGACCATAGCTGAACGGGCATCTGATGAAAATTTAATTTCTTTTGACATACTTACTTTCTCCTTCTATTCTTCAATGATTGCCAAGATGTTAGCTTCGCCTACGATGATGTACTTTTCATCTCCATCTTTGACATCAAGACCTGCGTGGGCTTCAACTAAGACACGGTCTCCATGCTTAACGCTTGGAGCAACCAAATCACCATTCAAGGTACGAACACCTTGCCCTGTAGCTACAACTTGGGCTGTTTTGGTTTTTTCTTGGGCTGAGCCCGCAAGGACAAAGCCACCAACAGTTTGTTCTTTTTCTTCGATTTTCAAGACCACACGGTCTCCTAATGGTTTCAACATCTGTTTTCCTCCATGATGAACTACATATTATTAGCACTCTTTATATCTGAGTGCTAATTCATAGTTCTATTGTATCACTTGGTCAGAAATAGTCAAGAAAAAAGTCTGACTTTCTCCAGATAAAAAGCCTAAGATTGACTCAGGCTCTTCTATGCTTAAAATGGCAATTCTTCCTCTTCCAAGACCAAGTCTGCCAAATCCTGTCCTGCGTTATTTTCACGCAAGGCACGTTGGGCGCGGCTTTCCAAGAGTTGGAAACCTGTCACGAGAACTTCGGTCACATAGTTGGTCTGCCCATTTTTCTCAAAGCGGCGGGTACGCAATTCCCCATCAACAGAAATGAGGCTACCTTTAGTTGCGTAACTTGCCAAGGTTTCAGCCAATTTTCCCCAAAGAACAAGATTGATAAAGTCGGCTTCGCGTTCGCCATTTTGGTCTTTGTAACGACGATTCACAGCAATCGTTGCACGCGCTACTGACTTATCATTGTTGGTTTTGTGCAATTCTGGTGTAGACGTCAAGCGCCCGATCATGATAACTTTATTATACATTTTTCATCCTCCTACTTATCTATTCGCAGGAAATCAAAAAAATTACAGAAATTTGTAACTTTTCGAGAAAATTTTTTATTTTTTATGAACCATGAAACCTGTCGCCTGTTGATTGGCCATAATGGTCATATCTGTAATCTGCACACGACGGGGCTGACTGGTCACATAAACAACCGTATCTGCGATGTCTTGTGCCTGCAAGGCCTCAATTCCCTGATAGACAGCCTCAGCTCGCTCTTTATCACCGTGAAAACGAACTGTAGAGAAATCTGTTTCGACAATCCCTGGCTGAATGGTGGTCACCTTGATATCCGTTGCGATGGTATCAATCCGAAGCCCATCTGAAAAAGTCTTGACGGCAGACTTGGTAGCTGAATAGACCGCTGCACCCGCATAGGCATAGATTCCTGCAGTCGACCCCATGTTAATGATATGCCCTTGATTGGCTTTTACCATGGCTGGTAAGAAACAACGAGTAACTGCCATCAAACCTTTGACATTGGTATCCAGCATGGTCAGCATATCCAACTCTTCGTAGTCCTGATAGGGTGCCAAGCCTAGAGCCAGTCCGGCATTGTTGACCAAGATATCAATCTGACCTATCGTTTCTAGGATATCAGAACAGACGATTTTTACCATTGCCATATCCGTAACATCCAGTGAAAAGGTCCAAACTGTTTGATTTGGGAAAGTATCTGCAAACTCCAACTTGAGGGCTTCTAGTCTATCTGTCCGTCGCCCTGTTAGAATGACATTCTCCCCCTGCTCCAGATAAGCACGCGCAATCGCTTCACCAATTCCTGAGGTCGCTCCTGTAATCACAACATTTTTTGCCATCTTATTTCCTTCTATCTGGTGTATCAGATACTGACAACATCCTAGGCAGTCCAGTGTTTAGCTGGGTCAAATGGAGTTCCAACAACTTGGTCTTCTGATAATTCAATAACCCCACGTTTTTGCGGAGCATTTGGTAGATGCAATTCACGAGGACTGCACATCATGCCAAAACTCTTTTCACCACGAAGTTCACCTGGGAAAATGAGGTTGCCTTTTGGCATCATAGCTCCAGGAAGAGCTACAATGGTTTTCAAGCCAAGACGCGCATTAGGAGCCCCTGCAACGATTTGCACTGTCTTGTTACTTGCGACTGCAACTTGGCAGATGTTGAGGTGGTCACTATCTGGATGAGCTACCATCTCGACAATTTCACCAACAACAAACTTAGGTTCTTTGTCGTTGACAATTTCTTCCTCAAAACCTTCCGCTCGCAACTCTTGGTTCAAACGTTCTACTTGCTCATCTGATAAAAAGACTTGACCGCGCTCGGCAAGTTCAAACAAACTTGAAACTTCAAAAATATTCCAAGCCACTGTTTCTCCATTTTCTTTGAGGAAAACACGGGCTACCTTGCCTTTACGCTCCACGTCCAGTTTGGCATCTCCGCTATTTTTCACGATGACCATAAGGACATCGCCAACATGTTCTTTGTTATATGTAAAAATCATTGTTTCGTTTTTCTCCTATTTCAGTCCTGCTAAAAAGTCGTTAATTTCTTCCTTGCTTTTACGGTCGCGATTGACAAAACGGCCGATTTCCTTGTCCTTTTCTAGCACAACAAGGCTAGGGATCCCGTAAACATCCCAGAGTTTAGCCAGATCCATATACCGATCTCGGTCCACTCGAATAAAGGTGAACTCTGGATTGGTCTCCTCAATCTCTGGCAAGGCAGGATAGATATAACGACAATCGCCACACCAGTCCGCCACAAAAAGGAAGACCTTCTTGCCATCTTGCTCGACAAAACCTGCGAGTTCTTCTATACTACTGGGAATAATCATAAGACTTCCTCCTCATAGACCAGATCTTCATTTTCGTAGACAAAGGTATAGTGACGACCATCCTCGAAAATGACTCCTCCGACGAGTCGCTCTAGACTACTTTCGTAAACTTGAACATAGAGTGTCGCAATCTCTCCCATATCTGAGAAATAGTCTCGTACAATCGCTGTCAACTCTTCCTGAGTCTTCATGAGTTTGTGATTATCTGCTGCTTTTTTGGCACCCAAAGCAAGGGCACTTAGACCAGCCACAGTCAAGCCAGTCATCCATAATTTCTTAGCTTTCATACCTTTCATTGTAACACAAAAAGGGCTTTAGGACAAATAGGGAAGCAGTATATAGGCGAGGAAAATCCCCTTCCCTCAATGAGGAAAGAGGACATCTAATTCTTATTGCCAAGCGCCTGAACTGCCCACATAATCGCCATCAGGTGTGTAGGTGTTACGAAGCATTTTACCAGATGAGTCTAAGTAGTACCACCTGCCTTGGACTTGATCCAAGCATTGGACTTCATGGCACTTTCCTCCTTTGTTTACATACCATAAAGTGGGTACTATAAAACTCAGTAAATATCCTGAACCACCGTGCGGTCTTCTTCAAGAGAAATGACTTTCTTTTCAAACTGCAAATCAGGCATGCAAGCAGCCAAATCCTTTTCAATTTCTTCTAACGCTTCTAAACGCATCTCGACAGAAGTGCTTTCATTCCCTTGAATGATGAAAATAGCATTTTTTGTATCTTCATCAAATTTGTAATGTTCACTATCGCGGACATCCAGCCAAGCTAAAACTCCATTTTCATCCCGATAGACATAGTCCGTCTGCGCAACGTGCTTCTCCGTTGACAAGATAGGTAGGAAAATGTCCTCCCTTTTGCTAACAGAAAACTCTATCTGCCCTCCAATCTTATCCAAATCATGCCCACCAATCGCCAGCAAAGAAGAAAGCGCCTCTACATTGTAGATATCGATGATACTATTGATGTGAGGGAGAGAGCCACGATGCTGGATATTGCGAATGAGGGCGACTACTGTCGGTGGATTTTTCTTGACGCTACGCCCGACTCGCTGGAGCAACTGCCTATAACCTTGGACAACAGGAGACTCTTGAACTTCTTTTACATCACACTCTAGCGCCCATTTCTCCCTCTCCTCTTTCTTTTTCAGAAAAGCAAGAGGCAAATCAGCATGAGGATCGACGTTTTTAGCAATACCAATCACGACATTCTTGATCCCCAAGTCATACAAACTTTTATCTAAACAAAACTCCATAGGCAGGCACCTCCTTTGAAAAATGTACACCATCCTACCCTTATTTTACAACTTCTAGTCCCTGATTTCAAGAAAATCATCAACTCTCTCCCGACAAATAAAAAGAGAAGATCAAACTGATCTCCTCTGTGAGGCTTCTTATACTTCGTCGCTCGTTTCAGCATCATCATCTGAAAACTCGTCGTCTTCTTCGTTGAGATCCACGTCTTCACCCAAGTCATCAGGAGCAATTTCGTTGATCTCTGCATCGTAAGCTTCCACTTCATTTTTCTCATCATCTGGATTTTCATCATCATATGAAAGAGCTGGGTCTGCTTCGTATGCATCTTCGTCTTCTGGATCATCTGCATTGTAGTCAATGGCATCTGAATCACCATCCATGAAGGCATTGACACGTTTTTTCTTAGCTTTTGGTGCTACTTCATCGTCGTCACTTTCTTCAAGAGCGATGATTTCTTCGTCGATTTCGTCCACACCATACCATGAACGAAGACCCCATTTGTTGTCCCCAAGAGAGATGAAGCTACCATCAAAGTTCAACTCTGTGTAGAACAAAGGCAAGGCTTCGCGGATATCGCTGTTTGATGTTCCAAGGTAGTTTTGAATTTCGTTTACAAGATCGCTAAAATGCATCTCATGATCGCGACCACGAAGTTCCAAGATAGCACGCGCCACCTCAATCATAGATAGTTCACTTTTTTCTTGCCCAGCAAATACTTCTAATTCCAAAGCGTTTCTCCTCATTTTATCATTTACTCTTTATTGTACGATAATTTTGCGGAATAGTCAAAGGTTAAGAAAAAATAAAGGTGAAATATTTCAGCTAATTGAAAGACCTATGTAACATGACCACAGGTATATTGATTTATTTATAACTCAAGGCTGCAACTCCAATACCAACCACAAACTGCAAGAGGATTCCTACAGAGATAAAGGATTATTTGTTGCGTCAAATCAAGTAAAAAGATCATTTCAGGTCCTGCCAGTAACTTCGTTTTCTTTCCTTTATTTCATTTTCCCTAGAATAGTGAAAAATCCTTCTCTTGTTAATGAGTTTCATAAGAAAAAGGCTGGAGAATCCAACCTTCTCTATTTATTCAGCTAAGAGTACTTCTTTGATGGTTTGCTTTTGGAGTTTTCTGTTGGATAGATAAAAGAGGCTTTCATAAACCACAGCAAAACCGATCAAAGTCCAGAAGCAAACATTCCCATCAAAGTGATGCTCAATCTTTTCAGGAACCGTATCTTTGATCACACCAATCAAGATTTCCATGATAGCGTACTGATAAGCCGTCCCAAGAACAAATCCTAGATAGGCCCAGAAACGATAGGGAGATAGGATATGACCTTGGCATTCACGATCTGTATAGCCAAAAGCCTTCATAAGAGCCAGGGTTTCGCGACTTTCTGAGATGACAATCCCCAATGACAAAAAGAGAATAGAGAAAGAAAGGATCAAGCCAATCATGATCATCATGGTTTGGATGATGTCATCTGTGTAGTTCCTTAGACCAAAGGACAATTGAACCATGGCCGCAAAACACATAGAGCCAAAGACTACAAAAAACAGGATAGATTTTCTCCCCCAAATTAGTGACGAAGACAGCTCTTTTAGGAAGTCTTTCTCTTTCTTAGGAGCCCTCTTTCTCCTTTTGACCTTGATTGGTGTTGGGGACTTTTTCAATAAGCGAAGAGCCGGCGTTTGTAGTTGTCTTCTAGCATAACCAACCGCGATAAGCATAAAAAATGCCGTTGGAAGGACCACAAAAGCAAGCAAGAGCTGCCAATGAAAATGAATGGTGATTTCTGGTAGGATCCCCTTTTCATTCCGGAAGTCATAAAAATGCCCCATCATAAGAAAAGAAGCGAAATAGCCAAGAAGCGCTCCGACACCAAAACTGAGCCCAAATGCCCAAAATCGTTTAGCCAACTGGCCATTGCTATAGCCCAAAGCCTTTAAAATTCCTAATTGTTCCTTGTGGTCATCGACAAATTGTTTGATATAAAAGCACATGAGAAGGATCGACGTCAAGGACAAGACAACCCCACTGACCATGGCCACCATCCAGGAAAGTGAAACCTGGGCATCATAATAGACCATAATCATCGGATTGGTTTTAGAAATTTCCAACTGCTCGATATCAAGATAAAAATTCAAGAAGAGATTGGCCACAAAAACCGCACAGGCTCCAATGATACTGACGACAACTAATTTTCGAATATCTTTTACTGAAAACATGGCTTACCATCCAATCTCATAAGCAGTCTGTGGCTGATCATTGGTCACAACTTCAGTAATTTTGCCACTATTGACGCGAATGATGGTTCTGGCCATATCCGCAATATTTTGGTTGTGTGTCACCATGATTAGGGTAAAGCCTAGCTTTTCCTTCAACTTCCAGATATAGTCGAGAATCTTGCGCCCTGTTTCTTCATCCAGGGCCCCCGTCGGCTCATCTAAGAAAAGAATCTCTGGCTTTTTGGCTAAGGCACGAGCAATAGATACCCTCTGCTGTTCGCCGCCAGACAATTCACTCGGATACTTGTCCAGCTTATCGCCAAGTCCCAAATCCTCGATAATCTGCAAAAAATCATGATTGTTTGCCAGGTCTGCCCCCATCTTTACATTCTGTCTGACTGTTAGATTAGGCAATAAATAATACTGCTGAAAAATAAAGGCAATCTTCTCACGTCTAAAGGCTGTCAATTGAGTATCTGTGAGTTGAGCCAAATCCTGTCCTTGAATGAGGATATGTCCCTCGTCTACCTTTTCTAAACCTGACAGAACGTTTAAGAGAGTTGACTTGCCTGATCCAGAAGGACCGAGGATAACCACATCATCCTGGTCTTGAATCTGCAAATCAATCCCTTTTAAAACCTTGGTTTGGCCGTAACTTTTGTGCACATTTTCTAGTTGAATCATTTCTTTCCTACCATTTCTTTGATGAGAGATTGACAAACCTCTGTCAGTAATCCAATCACTTCTTCCATGCTGAATTGATAAATACCAGAAGCAACCATAGAGGCCATGCCGTGTGAGTAGATAAATAAATGCTGGTACAGGCGACTAGCCTCCTCTAACGTCAATGGATAGTCTGCTACAATCGATTCCAGAACCAATTGGTAACTATGATCCTTCATGGGAAGAAAATCTTGAAAGCGACGAATCGGATCTTTGCTAGGATTTTGGAAAAGCAATTGAAAAAGTTGGGGCTCTTTTGAGGCGAAAAGGATATAAGCAACCCCGACAGATTGAAAAGGCTTCTCATCTTCTAAAGCCTTTCGTATATACTCCACTACGACCATCTCTGCAGCAACAATAACCTCTGCTTGTAACTCGGCCATATTGGCAAATTGCCCAAAAATCACTCTCGGTGTGGCTCCCAGTTGCTCTGCTAATGCTCGAGCCGTCAAACTAGCCATGCCCTCTTCTCTCACCAATTGTAAAGCTGTCCCAATGATAGTCTCTTTACTAAATTTAACCTTTGGTGGCATAAGACTCCTTTCGCGCAACATTTGTTACGCAACACTTGTTGCATAAAAGGATACCATAAAAAAGAAAGACTTGTCAAGAAAAAACTGTAAAACACAAAACAAAAAACAGCGAACTTTTTATTTCTTTGCTACCCAGCCGATAGCATCGCTAGGTGGATTTTCGTTATCAAGCCAGATGAATTCAATCCCGATTTCCCCATTTTTAAACTTGGTCAAGCCAATACCATTGATTTCTAGTTTGTTGAGTCGTTGTCCTGTCAAAACTTCTCGTTCCTTCAACTGGAAAAGTTAAGGGGAACTAATATAAATCTTCAAGACTTCTGTATTCTATAACTTCATTCTTTATGATACTCTTTTTAAATTCAAAATGATTCAATGGATTATCGATTAATACTAACTTTGGAATATCATCCAGGTTGGTAACCAAGGATAAAATAAAATCTGATTGAAACTCTTTTGCTTTCTCAAATTCTCTAGCAGTCAAACGAATACGCCCTTTAGATTTTCGAATACCTTTAACTTCGGCAAGGTAATAATGTTCTTGAACATCTACTTGGAAATCATAACCATCACCATAAAGGCGGGCATCGGTTAATTGTCCACCTTGAAATTTTTCTTCTTTATCAAAATGGAGTATAAAGTAATTTTCTGCTTTCATTCCAGTTTCTTGTAGACGTTTGAATTTAGTTCGAACTATTGGCTTTTCAATGACTGCTATACCTGTTTTCTTCCCTTCGCTTGCAAGTAGCATTTTAACGATTTCTGCAAAATTGTGAACATCTTCATTCCCAAACATCATATCAATTAAATCTTTACGAAAACGGTAAACTTCGGCTTTTTGCCACCAACCTTTCCGATTGTTCTCAAAATAGGGGTCAAATAAATCCATTCTATTTTTGACTACACCGGTTGTTTCTGCGATGCCTAAAGAAACTATATAACGATAAAAATCGGATTTACTAGAGAATTGAAACTCTTTTATAAATAGCTTATCAAACTTGGCAAGACCATAGCCAATTAAATTTAGCAATTCATAATGAGGGTGTTTAGACATAACTTTCTCCATCAATAGATATTGATTTCATTATACCAAAAAAACACGGCTCATCACCGTGTTTCTATGTTTATTTCACCAACTTCCTCATCTCATCAATACGTGCGATGGTCGCATCATATTTCGCTTGGTAGTCGGCTTGTTTGTCGCGTTCTTTTTGGACGACTTCTGGTTTGGCGTTGGCTACGAAGCGTTCGTTAGAGAGCTTCTTACCGACCATGTCCAGTTCTTTTTGCCATTTAGCTAGTTCCTTGTCGAGACGAGCGAGTTCTTCTTCGACATTGAGGAGGTCTGCGAGAGGCAAGTAGATTTCTGCTCCCGTGATGACGCTTGACATAGCCAGTTCAGGTGCAGGAATGTTTGAAGCGATTTCCAGGTGTTCTGGATTTGTGAAGCGTTTGATGTAGTTAACATTGCTGTTAAAGAAGGCTTCCAAGTCGCTATCGCTAGTCTTGACAAGAATCGTGATTGGCTTGCTTGGCGCTACGTTTACTTCCGCACGCGCATTACGAACAGCACGGATTAAGTCTTTGAGACTTTCCACACCTGTGTGAGCAGCAAGGTCTTTAAAGGCTGGGTTGACAGTTGGATATTCTGCTGTAACGATAGAGCCATCTGAGATTTGTCCAAAGATTTCCTCTGTCACGAATGGCATGATTGGGTGAAGGAGACGAAGGATCTTATCCAAAGTATAAAGGAGAACAGAACGTGTGATAACTTTCTCTTCTTCATTATCGCTATAAAGGACTTCCTTGGTCAACTCAACGTACCAGTCCGCAAACTCGTCCCAGATGAAGTTGTAGAGGATGTGTCCAGCAACACCAAATTCAAACTTGTCAAAGTTTTCAGTAACTTTGCCGATGGTTTCATTGAGGTTGTGTAGAATCCAGCGGTCAGTGACATTTCCAGCTTCCTTGTTAACAACTTTTTCCACATTGGCAGTTGCTTGCTCGAGGGTCAATCCTTCATTGTTCATGAGGATGTAGCGAGAGATGTTCCAGATCTTGTTAATGAAGTTCCATGAAGCATCCATTTTCTCATAAGAGAAGCGCACGTCTTGCCCTGGTGCAGAACCGTTTGAAAGGAACCAACGAAGGGCATCGGCGCCGTATTTCTCGATGACATCCATCGGGTCAATCCCGTTTCCGAGAGATTTCGACATCTTGCGTCCTTGCTCGTCACGGATAAGACCGTGGATCAGAACGTTTTGGAATGGCTGACGACCAGTGAATTCCAAGGATTGGAAGATCATACGAGACACCCAGAAGAAGATGATATCGTAACCTGTTACCAAGGTTGAAGTTGGGAAGTAACGTTTGAAGTCTTCTGAGTCGACATCCGGCCAGCCCATGGTTGAGAATGGCCAAAGGGCAGAACTGAACCAAGTATCCAAGACGTCTTCGTCCTGAGTCCATCCGTCACCTTCAGGAGCTTCTTCACCAACGTACATTTCACCCTCAGCATTGTACCAAGCAGGGATTTGGTGACCCCACCAGAGCTGACGAGAGATTACCCAGTCGTGGACATTTTCCATCCATTGGAGGAAGGTATCGTTGAAACGAGGTGGGTAGAATTCTACCTTGTCTTCTGTATCTTGGTTGGCAATGGCATTCTTAGCCAGTTGGTCCATCTTAACGAACCATTGCGTAGACAAACGTGGCTCAACCACGACACCTGTACGCTCTGAGTGACCAACACTGTGGACACGTTTTTCGATTTTAACGAGGGCACCGATTTCTTCCAACTTGGCAACGACTGCTTTACGAGCTTCGAAACGATCCATGCCTGCAAATTCAAAGGCCAAGTCATTCATGGTTCCGTCATCGTTCATGACGTTGACTTGTGGCAAGTTGTGGCGTTGACCAACTAAGAAGTCGTTTGGATCGTGGGCAGGTGTGATTTTCACGACACCTGTACCAAACTCAGGATCTGCATGCTCGTCCCCAACGATTGGAATCAATTTATTAGCAATTGGAAGGATAACGTTTTTACCAATCAAGTCCTTGTAGCGTGGGTCTTCTGGATTGACCGCAACGGCAACGTCCCCAAACATGGTCTCAGGACGAGTTGTCGCAACTTCAAGGGCGCGTGAGCCGTCTTCTAGCATGTAATTCATGTGGTAGAAGGCACCTTCCACATCCTTGTGAATCACCTCGATATCAGAAAGAGCTGTGCGAGCTGCTGGGTCCCAGTTGATGATAAACTCACCACGGTAGATCCAGCCTTTCTTGTAAAGTTCGACAAAGACCTTGCGAACGGCTTTTGACAGACCTTCATCAAGAGTGAAACGCTCGCGAGAGTAGTCCACAGAGAGCCCCATCTTGCCCCATTGTTCCTTGATGGTAGTGGCATATTCGTCTTTCCATTCCCAGACTTTTTCCAAGAATTTTTCACGACCAAGGTCATAACGGCTAATACCCTCACCGCGCAAGCGCTCCTCAACCTTAGCTTGAGTCGCAATCCCCGCATGGTCCATACCAGGAAGCCAAAGCGTGTCAAAGCCTTGCATACGTTTTTGACGGATGATAATATCCTGCAAAGTTGTATCCCAAGCGTGACCAAGGTGGAGTTTTCCGGTTACGTTTGGTGGTGGAATCACGATTGAATAGGGCTTAGCCTTTTGATCTCCTGAAGGCTTGAAAACATCTTCGTCAAGCCATTTTTGGTAACGACCAGCCTCAACCTCAGCTGGATTGTATTTAGGTGAAAGTTCTTTAGACATGTGTGTTCTCCTTGTTATTCAAACTTAATAAGACCGATTTCTTCCAAAAGTAATTTTACAAGTTTTTCCGCCTCTTCTTCTGATATACCTGTATTTAAGGTCGCATTTTTTGTATTAGTAATAGGGATTGTTACCTTGTTATTCCATGTTACATTTTGACTCCAAGATAGTCTACCTGGTTTTCCCTTCAACCGTCCTTCTAAATAAGGAACTGTTTCTCTTAACATTTTGAATATTCTATTATAGTAATCAGCAATTGTTTCGGAAGTATTGTACCTATATTTAGTTAAATCAACTTGTGTAACGCAATCCGCATCGATTGTCAATGGTTCATCGTTAATATTTAGTTTTTTAGATGAATTCATCTCTTTTGAAGTTTTTAATCTTTCCTCCAAATAGTCTTTAAATCCTTTTTGGATAATTTTTCGAGCATCAGAAAGTGCTTCGTCAGGTTTATACAGTTTCAACGTTTCCTCAAATATATTAATTGACTCTTCAATTGCCAACCGCTTTTCAGAGACGATCCAAACAATATAGAAAGTCTTTTGAGATGAAAAATCATAATCTGTTTTTTTATAAATCGAAACAATACTACTATATAATTCAAATAATTCAATCAATTCATCAAAAACTAGATTATTATTAAAAATTTGATCATAATAGACCGTAAATAGATTATTTTTCTGGCTCGTTACACGATCAGGATACCCCATTTTTGAATAGATAATTTGAGCCATTTTTTCCATAGTGATACTTCTAGATGATTTTGCTTTTGATTTATCAATTTTTCGGATATAATCTATATCTTTTGACTTAAAATATTCTTCTATCTTAATTTGAATCTTACTGATAGATTTCAAATCAACAGAAGAAATTGCATTTTGACTGTTAGTATACTCTGCTATATCATTCGTTAGTTCATGATCTTCAGATGTTTGAAAAATTCTAACTAGTACTTCTGAGCTAGCTAATTTCTCCTCATCAAAATTATCATCCTTAAATTTATAAATAGTCCTTAAAGTTTGTCCGCCATTTACAATTTGAAATCCATCTAAAGTACATTTAAATCTTTTTCCTCCATATATTTTATCTGCATCAATTCGTTTTGTAGTTATGGTAATTCCATTATTAAACATAAAAAATCTGTCAGGATTTTCTTCTAGTGTTTGTATAATATTTTTATTAAACTTAGTTTCACCTAGATACCCTCGAACATTATCATAAAGTAATGAGACATCTAGTTTTTTAGTTTCTAAGATATTATAGTTTTCTAAAGAGTATTGTTCTTTTAATTGGTCTGAATCACAAGTTATTCTTAGTAAAGTTATCAATGGCATCTTCACTAGGTATGATTGTGAAGATGAAAAATTATTAACTTTATATGTTAGGACAGCGTCAGAGTCCGTTACAAAAGTGGCTTTTTTATCATCAGGGCTATCAGAAATGTATTCTACAATATCATCAAGTGCTATTGGTACAATCTTTATACCATATTGTTTTGCAAAAGATACTACTTCATTTCTATTAATATCCAGTTTATTATTTTCATTAGAAACGAGAAATAGTGTGATATCCCATAGGTCTGTTGAATTTTGTTTCTCAATAATCTTTTGGATTACTTCGCCAGTTGTAGTATCTGTATTTTGCGTGTTTTCAGTATATATAGCATTGATAAATTTAGAGCTATCATTCAACATGTTAATTTCTTGAGAAGAATCAGAATTAAATTCCTTTGTTCTATATTTAAAATTAAATAAAAATACTTGTTTATTATCTTCATCAATAAAATAAGCATCAATTCCTAAATCGTTATTCCCTTGCTTAAATACTTTTTTCCTAAATTCTGTATCTATAATTAATTCTTTCAATGTATCAATGTCAGTTATTTCTGTTATACATGATAAAATAAACAGATAAAAACCTAATCGACTCTTTTGATTGTCGTCAATATCTAATTCTACCTCTAGTCTGTCAAAATATTTTTTGGAAATATTTTTCACCAATTTATAATCATTTAATGTTGCCATAAACTTCTCCTCATTGCTCAAATATAATGCATCATTATATCTTAAGTTTAGTATATTTTCAGTTAAGTTAATCAATAACTATTTAATACCATACCTTATTTTTCGCTTTCCACTCACTCCTCAGCAAGCCATATATCAGACTGTCACAGCGATTGCCCTGAGCGTCTTTGCGGTCTCGGACGCGAGCTTCAAGGGTGAATCCAAGTTTCTCTGCGACTCGTTGACTTTGGACATTGTATCCAAAGCAGACCAGTTCTATCTTATGAAGACCTAGTTCTCTAAAAGCTAGGTTAATCAAGGCATGCGCTGCTTCTGGTACATAACCACGACCCCAATAGTCCGGGTGCAAGGTATAGCCAATTTCCAGTACATCATCTTCGTGCCGATGGTTAAAATCAACAGAGCCGATGATAGTATCGGTCCCTTTAACCACTATGCCGTAACCAGCTGGGAGATTGTCCTTTTCATTGCGCTCGGGCAGAATATGCTCCAGGTAGTAAATCTCATCTTCCAAGGTCTTGACAGGCGGAAAGCCTGCTGGATAGGCGACCTCTGGCAAACTAGCGTAGGCATGAATATCCTCGGCATCCGCCACTGTACGAACGCGCAAGACGAGCCGTTCGGTTTCTATACGTTCTGGTAATTGTGCTCGCTCCATCTTCAGCCCTCACTTTCCATAAAAAAACGCCCCTGCCATCAATATGACAGGGACGAATGTATTTATCCGCGGTACCACCCAATTTCGGGCAGAGCCCGCAACTCTTGTCTTCGAAGAATATACAAAGACACTTTTATTTCATTTTAATCATCAGCAACCAGTTTTGACACATTTGTGGACTTCTCAGCGCCGCCACTTTCTGTAAAATGTGGGATTCAAAACACCTCTAATGGCTTTATTGTAACAAGTTTTTCACAGAAATGCAAGGCTCAAGAAAGATTACTTGAAGCTGATTCCGTGTTCTTTTAATTTCTTAATTGTAGCTGGGCCGATTCCCTTCAAGGCAAGGAGTTCTTTTTCCGTCCAGTTTTTGAAGTCAGAAGCTGACTTGATGCCTTCATCATAGAAAGTCTTAGCACGATCTACTGAGAGGCCACCCAAAGTAGCTGCGAATTCTTCTGCAGAGCTTGTAACCTTTTGAGCTTGTTCCTTGGTCGCTTCTACTGCTTGTTCCACTTTTTTAGAGACAACTTTTCCTGCTTGACTGGCAGATTTTTCCGCATGTCTCACGACTTTTTTGGTCTCTTCGACGACTTTGGTCACTGTAGTTGAAAATGCACCTGAACGACGAAGGCTATTTCGCAATTGTTTTTTACGTTGGAGTTTCTTTGACATGATAAAATCCTTTCAATAAAAAATCCCTGATTTGACAAGGATTTAATAAAGATATTCTATCAAGATTTCGGCGAAAAATCAAGAAAGTATCACTATTTTAATAATTTCGCTCGCCAAACAAGCCCTCTGGCAAATCATGAAATCCCTTTCCTGCTTTGAAGTTTTCAAACTTACCAAGCAAGAACTGATAAGCATCCAAGCGACTCTCGTAGCGAATCATGGCATCTTTGGCACGCTCGTCTTGGTCTTCTTCGTAGACTTTTTGACTTTCCTTATGCGCCATGTCGTTGATCATAATCTGGGTATTGACCCAAGCTTCAAATTCCTTCATAAATTCCTGTTCGTAACTCATTGATTCTCCTTATTCTAATCCACGGAAATAGTCCGTATCAATCTCTCGGTAGGGCTGAATATCCTGAACATACTCCAACACCCCTTGAAATTCTCCGCTCTCATCGTGCACCGCAGCATAGGTGATGTGGACAAACTTGCCTCGCGACTCAGACTTGAACCACATTTCATACTTGTCCTTGACCCCTTCACGAAGACCTTGCATGATAGCTTTGACTTTCTGCAAATATTTTGGAGGATGACATAACTCGACATTGCGCCCGACTTGGGACGGTGTCCGTTTAAAAATCATCTCATCAACTGGCGCATTGTCATTGTAATACTGGAAAATATCGTCTTTATTGACAAAGGTAATCTCCATGGGGAGGTGATTGAGGATGAGGTTAGCCTGCTCGACAGAGAGATAGCCATTGCCAAAAGCCTGTTGACTATGACGGTCCAGCACCGCTTCCTTTTCCTTAGGGGTAAAGGTAATGGTAAACTGACCTTCAGGCGTATCAATAACTTGTTGCACTTGACCTTCTGCCGTGTCTAGTTGTACTGGCTCTTCTGCACTCTTTTCCTCAACAAAGCTCTGTCGTTCTGGCACCCATTTCTCTGACGGACGGATGATGGCATAGCCGTATGCATCACTCTCCTCCGCAATCTGAATCCAGTCATCCTGACTAAAGGACTCAAGGAGAATCATGAGAAGGATGGACTCTTCCTTGAAAATCATGCTCTCAAACTCTGTCGCAAAAGCTTCAAAATCTTCTTTTACACTGCTAATCGACACTTCTGGAAGTGACTTGGCTGTCGTTAGAGCTGTCTGAAAGAGTTCTCTAATCTGGTCATCCACTCCCCACATAACTTTTGGGGGTGAATCGTGACCATAGCGCTCCATGATGGGAAAAAAGAGCTCTTCCTTGCGCTGATAGTGGATATCAAATTGCCCCAAAAGCCCCATTTGACGGACCAAACCCTTGCGCATCTCTGCCAGCATTTCCTCGTCTTCCATAGATTCATAGGTATCTAACAGTCTCCGAATGCGAATCAAGGCAGCGCGGAGAGCCAGATTTTCATCCTTGAAGATGCGAACTGGGTGACCAGGGTGTTCGGTATCCTCTACTTCCACACCCTTTACTGCATTTTTAAAAAGATTGGCATGGACATCACAAAGTTCCATGACATCTTCAAAGGTGACTCCTGAGTCTGAGTTCATCAGCTCGTGCTCCATGAGGGAAATCTCGATGGCTGAAACACCCGTAAAGGTCGCATCAAAACGCTCCTGAACCGACTCGGGAGAGGCGCCGTTGTGCAATTCTAACAAAATATCCCGTAGGATATGAATACGTTCATCTGCCATTAGTCTAATCCAATCACTTCGTAGCCATTTGCTTCCAGTGTGCGGACAATCTTGTCCATAGGAGTTCCTTCGAGCTTAGAACCCTGCTTAAGCGATACTTTGCGACCGACTGTGTTGCGCATCAAGGGGTTAGCAAGTGGTTTAAAACCCAGTTCCACTAGGATTTCCAAGACTTCTGGATGCTTGTCCACTACTTCTGCAACGGGAATTGACACATCGATGATATTGTCCATGACGACCTCCATTGTATGTTCTAAAATGATTTTGCTTGTTTTATTATACCACAAGGAGGACTGGCACACACTAAAAAAGAGGGGTGCCCCTCTTTCTTAATTTTTATCCAGATTGCGTAGCATTTCGTCAATCTTGTTTCCATATTCAATGGACTCATCTTTGACGAAGGTTAAATCTGGGATTTTGTACAATTTCAAATTGCGACCAAGTTCACGTTTGATGGTACCCGTTGCTTTTTCAAGCCCGATTTGAGCTTTTTGATTATCCGAAGCAAGGTTACTCAAAATGGTATAGTAAACCTTGGCAACAGACAAGTCACCCAGCATCTGAACATCTGTGATGGTCACACCTTGGACACGTGGATCACGGACTTTCTTTTGCAAAATCTCATTGACTTCACGCTTGATTTCCATGCCCACACGATCCGTACGAAAATGATTTGCCATGATATTCCTTTCTCTACTTTGAACCAAAAGCTAGGCCAGCAGACCTAGCTATTTTTATTAGATAGAGGAACTAGAGCCATTTGAATCTAGGAAACAAGCCTTAGATAGAACTAGGGGTTCATCAAGGCGCTGTTGACGACGAGTCAAATCGGCTATCGTTTCTCTATTATCTCTTGATTTCTTCCATGACATAGGCCTCAATCACATCATCCATCTTGATGTCATTGTAGCCATCAATCATCAATCCACCTTCACGACCGTTTGTAACTTCTTTCACATCGTCTTTGTAGTGTTTCAAGCTGGCGAGTTCACCGTCATAGATAACGACACCGTCACGGATTACACGGACTTTAGAATCACGGGTAACCTTACCACTCATAACCATAAATCCACCGATGGTTCCCACTTTAGATACCTTGAAGGTTTCACGGATAACTGCTTCACCGATAACTTTTTCTTCAAATTCTGGATCAAGCATCCCTTTCATGGCTTCTTCCATCTCTTCGATAACCTTGTAGATAATGCTGTGGAGACGGATTTCTACATCGTCAGCTTCTGCTTGTTGGCGAGCTTGTGGTGTAGGTCGTACGTTGAAACCAACGATAAAGGCATTTGAAGCTTCCGCAAGAGTCACGTCAGATTCATTGATGGCACCGACCGCTGAGTGAACGATGGTAACTTTTACTCCTTCTACATCGATCTTTTGAAGTGAGGCAGAAAGGGCTTCAACTGAACCTTGTACGTCGGCCTTGATGATAACATTAACTGACTTAAGCTCACCAGCTTTAAGCGTATCAAAGAGGTTTTCAAGGCTGACACGTTGGGTAGCTTGGCGTTGTTTCATGAGGGCACGTTTTGCACGTTCTTCACCTGCTGCACGCGCAGATTTTTCATCTTCGTAAACGGCAAAGTGGTCACCCGCCATTGGCGCTTCGTTCAAACCTGTAATAGAAACTGGTGTTGATGGGCCTGCAACCTTAACACGACGACCAAGGTCATTGGTCATAGCACGGACACGACCGAAGGTATTTCCGACAACGATTGGGTCTTGGACATTCAAGGTACCTTGTTGGACAAGAAGGGTTGCGACCGCACCTTTTCCTTTATCCAAGCGCGCTTCGATAACCGTACCGATCGCACGCACTGTTGGGTCTGCCTTGAGTTCTTGGATTTCAGCTACAAGAAGGACTGTTTCCAACAATTCTTCGATATTTTGGTTGAATTTAGCTGAGATTTCAACAAATTCAGAATCTCCACCCCAAGCTGTTGACATAACCCCATGCTCTGCCAATTCACCGATAACGCGTTCTGGGTTGGCACCTGGTTTATCAATCTTATTGATGGCTACGATAATTGGAACGTTCGCTGCTTTTGAGTGGTTGATGGCTTCAATAGTCTGAGGCATAACCCCGTCGTCGGCCGCTACAACCAAGATAGTAATATCGGTAACAGATGCACCACGCGCACGCATAGAAGTAAAGGCCGCGTGTCCTGGTGTATCAAGGAAGGTAATCTTCTTGCCATTTTCCACGATTTGGTAAGCACCGATATGCTGCGTGATACCACCTGCTTCACCTGTCGCTACACGAGAGTTACGAAGGGTATCCAAGAGGGTTGTCTTACCATGGTCAACGTGTCCCATGATGGTTACAACTGGTGGACGCTCAACCAATTCATCTTCGTTAAGATAGCCATCTTCGACAAAGAAACGTTCGATGTCGGCATTATCCACTTCAACCTTTTGTTTGGCTTCGATACCGTAATCCACCATGAGGAGTTCGATGGTTTCCCCATCCAAGGATTGGTTTTGTGTAGCCATGACACCCATCATAAAGAGTTTCTTAACGATTTCAGCTGGTTCACGTTTGATACGTTTTGCGATTTCCGCAACAGTCATACCATCTGTATACTCAAATTCTGTTGGCAATTCGTGGAACTTACGCTCTGTAACAGGTTTTGGAGTCTGGTTACGGTTGTTTTGCTTGTTCCCTTTTTTATTTTTCTTGTTGTTATTCCAGTTACTATTTCTTTGATTTCTCACTTGATTCTGACTACTTCGATTCTTTTGTTGTTTTCTAGGACCATCTTCTTCGTGATCATAATCGTCACGTTCTTTGTCTGGTCGAGCTTGTTTTTTACGACGTGTATCCACTGGCGCTTCTTTCGCTACAGGAGCTACTGTTACAGTTGGCTGCGTTTGTTCAGCTAGCTTAGCAGCTTCTTCAAAGATTTCCTCTGGCTCCTTGCGTTTGTTAGCTTGAGCCAAGGCTTCTTTGGCTGCTTGCGATTGTTTGAAGCGCTCCTCGCTTGAGCGTGCGTACTCTGCATTTTGCTCTGCTTTTAGGGCTGCTGCACGGGCTTTAAAGTCAACACGTGGGCCAGCTTGTTTTGGCTGGAAGTCTTGTTGCTGACGGCGATCATTGCCACGATTCCCTTGACCTTGTGGTTTTTTCCCTTGGTCGTTAAATCGGCGATTGTCGCGGTTCCCTTGACCAGGTTTGCCACCATTACGGCCGTCGTTTTTCTGACGGTTGCCGTTTTGTTGTTGGTCACGGTTGTTGCCCTTGTTTTGTTTGCGTCGCTCTGCCTGCTCTTTGGCACGCGCCTCACGCTCCGCCTTGAAGTTTCGACTTTGTGGTCTTGCGGCCACTACTTTTTCTTCTTTAGGAGCTGCAGGTGTAGCTGATTTACTTTCTTCCTTAGCGGCTACTGGTTTAGCTGATACAGGCTTTTCAGCTTTCTTTTCTACACTTGCTTTTGGTGTCGCAGGTTTTGCTTCTGCCTTAGGAGCAGGTGCAGGTTTAAAGCTAGCTGCGATTTGTTCAGCAGCAACAGCTTCCACGCTCGATGAGTGGCTTTTTACATCCAAGCCCAACTCTTTTGCACGCGCTACAACTTCTTTACTTTCTTTTCCAAGTTCTTTTGCGATTTCGTACAATCTTTTCTTAGACAAATCATGTCCTCCTCTTCTATTCCATAAGAGACCTCATTTTCTTTGTAAATCCAGCATCTGTCACAGCCAAAACCTTTCTTGATTTTCCGACTGCTATGCTTAATTCCAGTGTTGAAAACACGGTTATAACTTCTACTTGATAATAGTCACTTTTATCTTGAATCTTTTTGGTTAGATTGGGACCAGCATCATGGGCTAGAAAGACTAGCTTGGCTTTCTGGTCTTGGATGGCCTTGACCACCAATTCCTCACCTGATATGATCCGACCTGCTCGCTGAGCAAGTCCCAAGAGATTGCTTATCTTTTGCTTATTCAAGTCCTAACTCTCTTCTTTTTACTTTGTGATCAACATAGGCGATCAACTCGTCATAAAAGCTTTCTTCCACTTCCATGTTAAAGCTACGGTTAAAGACTTTCTTCTTTTTTGCCTCTAGGGCTTCTGCATTGTCTAGCTTGATATAAGCGCCACGGCCATTGGCCTTGCCTGTCGGGTCGATAAAGATCTCTCCTTCTTTGTTCTTGACAATGCGGAGCAAATCACGCTTGTCAATCACTTCGTTAGATACAACAGACTTGCGCAAAGGGATTTTTCTTGTTTTCATCTTTCCCTCCTCTAGCAGCTTTTATTCTTCGATTAATTCATCCGCAGCTGCGTAATCCACTTGACCTGCTTCTTCCATAGCTTCAAACTCACTGGCAGACTTGATATCGATACGGTAACCTGTCAAATGAGCTGCCAAGCGAACGTTTTGTCCACGACGACCGATGGCAAGAGAAAGCTTGTTATCAGGTACAACGACCAAGGCACGTTTGCTGTCGTTTTCATCAAAGATAACTTGGTCAACCTCTGCAGGTGCGATGGCATTGTAGATAAACTCAGCTGGATCTGCTACCCACTCGATAACGTCGATGTTTTCTTCGACAGGAATCATGCGATCGCTCTTGGCATCGTAACGAGCTGGGTGGAATTTACTGGTGATCTTCTTGATATTGGCACCACCACGCCCAACGATTGTCCCGATAGCATCCACGTTTGGATTGTGGCTACGAACGGCAACCTTGGTACGGTCACCTGCTTCACGAGCTACGCTCATGATTTCGACAGTTCCATCATACACTTCTGGAATTTCTTGTTCCATCAAGCGTTTGATCATTTCTGGATGGCTACGACTGACAAAGACGTTGACGCCACGAGGGTTGTCTTCAACCTTGTAAACGTAGACTTCGATACGGTCGTGAGAAGCAAAAACTTCTCCAGGGATTTGGTCTTGTTTTGACAATTGGGCTTCGATGCTGCCAAGGTTGACATAGATGAAACGGTTGTCAAAACGTTCTACTGTACCAGACATGATTTCTTGTTCATGTTCCTTGTAAGTATTGTAGGTGATGGCACGTGTTTGCTTGCGCATTTTTTCCATGATGGTTTGTTTAGCAGACTGGGCTGCTACACGACCAAACTCAGCTGGTGCTTCTTCAAACTTAATCTTGTCACCAAGCTCATAGGCTGAATTAATGGCAAGGGCATCTTTCAAGCTGATTTCCAAACGGCTATCAAATACTTCATCAACAACTTCACGAACAGTATAGACAGTAAAGTCACCAGTCTTTTCATTGAAGTCGATGGCTACGCTGTCTGATTGACCATAGCGTCTACGATAAGCGGAACGAAGCGACTCTACTACTGCGTCGATGATGTCTTCTTTTTTGATTCCCTTGTCTTCTTCCAAAATGCGGAAGGCCTCTAGCATTTCTTTACTCATGTTCTTTTTACTTTTGAATCCTCAAAAGCTATCCTTTCTTTTCTATAGTTTTACTGCTAAACGTGCTTTTGATACTAAACTGTATGGAATTTGAACGGTTTTCTTACGTGTCTTGTCCATATACTCCATAGTCAACTCATCCTCTTCAAAGGACAGCAAGGTTCCCTCAAAGACTTTTTGCTTATCGATAGCTTGGTAGAGCCCGACATGAATGTATTTCCCAACTGCTCCAGCGATGGCATCCTTGGTTTTTAAAGGACGTTCCAAGCCTGGACTGGTAATTTCTAGGAAATATTGTTCTGGGAAGGGATCGGGCTTGATGGTGTCTAAGACAGGACTGATGATTTCTGTCAGGTCTGCCGTGTCGTTCAAGGTAATTCCTTCAGGTTTATCTACAAAAATACTGAGAATCATGTCACTGCCAATCTTTCCATACTCGATATCCACGAGCTCGAAAGGCGCTTGGATGACAGGTTCTACTACTTCTCTGACTAATTCTACGATTGTTGCGATTGCGTCCACCTCCTCATAAGCAAGAGGCGAAGATATTTCCCCGCCTCTCTTTCTCATATTCTTACTATCAGTATAGCACGTTTGTCAATTTATGTAAAGTATAAGCACTCAAACGGCTGGTTTTCAAGCTATTTCTTAAAATTCTGCCTCAACTCGGTAGATCACTTGACCTTTGCTGGAGAATTTTTGCTCATATTCCGTCATGACATTGCCTTCAAAATCACTGGCATGTAAGTCTAGCCAAACCCCATTGAGTTTCATCCCATACTGAGAAAAGCTCACCAGGCTGTACTCAAACAAGCCACGATTGTCTGTCTTAAAATGGATTTCTCCATTCTCAGGCAAAATACGTTTGAAGGTATCTAAGAAACTCTTGTAAGTCAAACGACGTTTTTCATGGCGTTTTTTAGGCCAAGGATCTGAAAAGTTTAGGTAGAGACGATCAATCTCACCGTCTTCAAAATAGTCGGTCAGATCTGAACCATCTACCCACAGCAACTTGATGTTGGGAACCCCAACTTCAAGCACCTTGTCCAAGGCATAACTCAAGACCGACTTTTGGATGTCAATCCCGATATAGTTGGTGTCAGGGTTTTGTTTGGCCATTCCTGATACGAAGGCTCCTTTTCCACTTCCAACCTCAACATGAATAGGATGATCATTTCCAAACAAGTCTCGCCATTTCCCCTTGGCTTCCAAGGGATTTAGGACAACATACTGGGGATTAGCCTCTAGTAACTCTGTCGCCCCTTTACGATTTCTAACTCTCATCTCTTCTTTCCATACTTGTCACGGAAGACACGCAAGGCATAAATCTCCCGGTTTACATTGTCTAAATCTTGATTTTCACAGTATTTGGCAATCTGGCTCAAGTAAGAATACTGACCATACCAATACAATTTATCTAACACTGTCTGATTGTACTTATAGCCGTAGTCTCTCAACCATTGACGCCACTGATGATCTGGAATATAATGACACAACATATGCGCCACATCAAACATGCGATCCGTCAGACGAACCGAATCCCAATCCACTAGATAAACGAGCCCACTCTCTGTCTCAATCCAATTACTATGGCGAAGATCACCATGCACAATCGTTGCATGATCTTCCCTAAAGCCTGGAACTGTCCTGCGCAAATCATCAATCACCGAATTTAAGTACTGATGTCGTTTCAAGACTTCAGGTGCTTCTTGCCTCCAAGACTGCAACAAGTCTACTGGCGTCTCCATGCTATATCCCAAACGGCTCAACTGCTTCATCAAGGGACGTGAGCGGTGGAGACGCGTCAAGATATTGATGATCTGCTTGCGATTCATGTCGTGCGGGGTCAAGATTTTGCCCGTCAACCATTCTTGGGCACACATATCACGACCATCCGCTAAACGACGAGTCCATAGTAATTGAGGAGCGATTTGTTCTCTAGCTAGGCCAGGTAGGATTGGAGAGGTGTTCATTTTTACAAAGACGCGCTTCCCATCAGGGTAGCTTCCCATATAAGCCTTGCCGCTCTTCCCAGGTATCGGGGTCAGCGTTAGCTCATTATCACCCAAGTCCATTTCTTTCCTCCGTATAAAGTTTCCTTACTATTCTACTAGTTTTTGGTCTATTCGTCAACCAGTCTTTTCAGTTGGTAAGGTAAATAAAACAATTGTAGGAAGAGACTAGCTCCTACAAGAGCTAACAAGGCTGTTTTTTCTTGAAAAACCACTGCTCCGACCAGCAATTCCAACAAAAGAACTGCACTTCCCACACCGACTACAGTCTGTTTCAACCCCTTCTCTTTTTCACCCTTTTCTACAGGAAAAAGCTGGGTCAAGTATTGGTAATCAAAGGCATGATAGAGGGCCAGTAACTGAAAGAGCAAGAGATAGTTAAACAGAACCACTACCACTGTCGCAATCCAAGATTGCTCAATAAAGATCTCAGCTAACAAGGACAGGAAGAGGAGGCGCAAACTGAGAGCAAAGAGGTCTCCATTTCGCAGATAAGAACGAAGATAGAGATTTTGCCAGATCTTCCCTGGAACCTTTTGAACCGTCTTTAGGATAAAATCCAGATAAGCGCGACGTTTGATACTATTTGAAACGCCCTTGACCTGAGTAAAGAGAGCAAAGAAACGAAGCAAGACTTGCTTGCGCTTGCTTTCTTGGGCAATCACATAGTCCCAGTCAAGACCAGTTTCAGTGAAAAATTTACTGGCTTTTTGGCGAAAGAGGAGGTATTTCCCAATCCCCAATAAAAGCATATAGGCAAAAAAGACTGGCAAGCCATAACCCATGGCTAAAAATAAGGGCGCAAATAAAAGCAAGAAAAGGGTTTGGACAAAGAGCCAAAAGACCAGTGAGCGCACCGTCTGCCCTTTGAGGTGGGACTTGACCTCCTCTTCACTGACTAAGAGAAAGAGTTTATCCGGTCCTTCCATGTAGGTCGCGATTCCTCCCCAAGCCAAAAGCAAGGCAGATACAATCCCCAAAAACAAGAGGATAGGCCAATGATTTTCAGGAAAATGTTGTAAGAGTTGACTGTACTGGTAAGCTAGAAAACCAATGAGAACCAGCAGGAACAAGACAAAGTGGTCATTGAGAACATAACGCAGATAACCGACACACTCCTTACGAAAAGCCTGCTTTCGCTTTAAAAACAAGTCTTTCATAGCTCCTCCTCTTTGGTCAGAGCCAAGTAAATATCATTCAAACTAGCCTCAGGCATGTTAAAGGCCTCGCGCAGTTGCTGGAGGTTCCCCTGAGCCCGCACCTCTCCCTTGTGGAGGATAACAAAGGCGTCACACATCTTTTCCGCCGAATCCAGCACGTGGGTACTCATGAGGATGGACTTGCCTTTTTGCTTTTCTGCTTCCAAAAGCTGAATCAAGTCGGAAATCGCCAAGGGATCAAGCCCAAGGAAAGGTTCATCTACGATGAAAAGACTCGGATCCACGACAAAAGCACAGATAATCATAACCTTCTGCTTCATTCCTTTTGAGAAATGGACAGGAAACCAGTCCAATTTTTGGTCCAGACGAAACATTTTTAAAAGCGGTTCTACTCGCTCAAAAGCCACTTTCTGATCGATACCATAAGCCATTGCCACGGTTTCGATATGCTCTTTGAGGGTCAATTCCTCGTACAAGCTAGGCGTTTCTGGAATGTAACCAATCTGCTTGCGGTAGTTGGTTGCATCTTCTCGCAGGGTGAGACCGTTAATCTTGATTTCCCCACTGTAAGGCGTCAAAAGACCGATAATCTCATTGATTGTCGTTGATTTCCCAGCTCCATTGAGACCAATCAAACCAACCAACTGCCCACTTTCAATAGTAAAAGACACATCTTTCAAGACAGGGACATGGACATAGCCTCCTGTCAGGTTTTTAATTTCTAACATATTTTCTCCGAATCTGGTATAATGTAGCTATATTATATCAAAATTCAATACAGTAGAGGTGGATTTTATGTCAGATTGCATTTTTTGTAAGATCATCGCAGGGGAGATTCCTGCTTCAAAAGTATACGAGGATGAGCAGGTTCTTGCCTTTCTTGATATCTCTCAAGTAACGCCTGGACACACCTTGGTCGTACCCAAAGAGCACTACCGCAATCTTTTGGAGATGGATGCTGCAAGTGCCAGCCAACTCTTTGCCCAAGTACCAACAGTGGCTCAAAAAGTCATGAAGGCTACCAAGGCTGCTGGCATGAATATCATCGCTAACTGTGAGGAAGTCGCAGGCCAAACAGTCTTTCATACCCACGTTCACCTCGTACCTCGCTACAGTGCGGACGATGACCTCAAGATTGATTTTATCGCCCACGAACCTGACTTTGACAAACTCGCCCAAGTCGCTGAAACTATCAAAAACGCCTAAGGAGTTGCCATGAAACTATCCAATCTATTGCTATTTGCAGGAGCTGCAGCTGGAAGTTATTTTGTCGTGAAAAATCGCCAGGCCATCACGGAGGAGTTTATAGACACTAGCGACCGTGTCGAGGCTATGAAGGAGGATTTGGATATCATTCAAAACAGCCTGCAAATCATCGACCAACAAAAAGCCCTTATCAAGGAATACCAAAAAGACTTGACCTACAAGTTCAAAGTCTTGGAAAAAGATTTCCAAACCAGAAAGGCGGTCCTCCAAGAAGAAAAACAAGGATAAGAGAGCCTCCAACTTTCCTTAAACTCTTTTTTGGATACTAGGTTTGAATAGAAAAAGGAGGGAATGAAAGTGAAACAGTTTTTAAAAGTTCTAGCGAAGGTTATCGCGATCCCTTGTGGTTGCCTCTGCCTGCTTGTAGCCCTGGCATTTCTACTACTTATGAATCTTTTCAAGGCCTCACCGAGTGACATCCAAAAAGGGAATGACGACTTAAAACAAATCTTTATCTCTCTTGACATGCCTCCTGAGAAAGTAGAATCAAATGGGAGGTATCAATTCGAGGGTGGAGGCTTACATTTTTATGTTACTTTCTCAGATGAGGTCATCAATAGCCACCCTGTCCTAAAAGAAAGTCCAAAACTCACCAAAAACCGACTCGAAGTCTATGTCCTCCAGACAGGAGAGATTTCCTACTATAAAGTAGGGGATAACTTGTTCAATCATGGCTTATTCCAATTTTTAGAGAAGGAAAGTGAAAAGTATTTCCAAGAAAAAGGAAAGACATTTAACCCTAATTACTCACTTCTCTTTTGGGATGATCAGGAAAGTTTTAAAAAGGGAATTTCATTCTATGAAAAAGCTTTGACTTTGGTGGATATTCAGGATAATTCGGCAATCAAACACATTGATACTATCACAGTTAAGCCTGGCAAAGAAGCGGAAATCAAGCAACTCATTCAGGAGATGGATGTGGCCGGCTTGCTCACTCAAAAGTATAAATAGCAAACCAGATGGAGAATGGTTTTCCGATGCCTAAATTTCCCACAATACAAAAAAGAGCCCGACGGCTCTTTTTGTTTTATTCTCCTTCAAAGGCATCTTTTATATGGTCAAAGAAGCCTTTTTTCTTTGGATTGACTTTCAAGTCACCTGCAGCTGCGAATTCTTTAAGAGCAGCTTTTTGGCGGTCGTTTAAGCCTGTCGGAGTCACGACATTGACTGTAACGTATTGATCACCAACGGCACCTCCACGAAGGCTCGGTGCTCCCTTGCCACGTAGGCGGAATTTCTTGCCAGTCTGAGTTCCTTCTGGGATGACCAATTCAACATCACCATGCACGGTTGGAATTTCCACAGTATCACCAAGAGCTGCTTGGACAAAGTTGAGGTTCAGATTGTAGAAGATAGTCGTTCCTTCACGTTCAAACTTATCACTAGCTTCAACTGAAACCACCACGTACAAGTCACCATAAGGACCACCGTTAAAGCCTGCTTCACCTTGACCCGCTAGGCGGATTTGTTGGCCTGTTTCTACACCAGCAGGGATTTTTACATGTACGCTATGAGCTTGTTTTTCATGACCTGTTCCATGACAGGTAGTACATGGGTCTTTGATTTCCTTTCCGCGGCCATGACAGACATCACAGGTTACTTGACGACGCATCATACCAAGCGGAGTCTGCGTATCGACGTTAATGACACCCGCGCCATGACAGCGTCCACAAGTGACTGGACTTGTCCCTGGCTTAGCACCAGATCCGTTACATGTACGACAGCTGGCTTCACGATTGTATTTGACTTCTTTTTCCGTTCCGAAAATGGCTTCTTCAAAAGTCAAATTCACACGGTACTGGAGGTCATCCCCTTGACGAGGAGCGTTTGGATTGCGTGAAGCTCCGCCTCCCCCGAAAAAGCTTGAGAAGATATCTTCAAAACCACCGAAGCCACCTGCTCCGTCAAAGCCACTAAAGCCACCGGCACCACCAAAGCCACCATTGGCACCTGCAGCACCATATTGGTCGTAGGCTGCACGTTTTTGGTCGTCACTCAAAGTCTCATAAGCTTCTTGAACTTCCTTGTATTTTTCCTCAGCGCCAGGCTCCTTGTTGATATCTGGGTGGTATTTCTTTGAAAGCTTACGATAAGCCTTTTTGATCTCGTCTGCCGAAGCGTTTTTTGACACCCCCAGACGATCATAAAATTCAGTATTGTTCATACAAGATACTAAGAGCGAACAGAAAGCGACTGAAATTTAGGAACCCGACAAGAAATCCTGATTTCTTAGGAGGTTTATCTAATTTCTAAGCTTTCCGCTCGAGTTCAATTACGAACACCCTTATTCCTTTCTATTAATATTGCGATTGCGGAACGAAACCACGATTTAGGTCGTATTCAATTCCTTTCTTTTATATTGAGTCAGAAATTTTGGAACCCGTGTTCAGTTACGAACACCCTTGTTCCTTTCTATAATTTATAAGTAAATCATTAGAGGGTATTTTTTATACTCTGCTTCACTTCATCAAACTCTTTGTCCGATAGAGTAAAAATCAAGTCCTCTTCTGAATATTCGTTCTGTTCTTTAAAATAGTTGTCAGTATTTTCTGCCAAACCTAGACCAAGAATCACTTTTCTTGCAAACTCTTGATGTGCAAAGCCAATAGCAGTAATGATATTTTTATCTTGCAGGACAGCTTTTGCTTTGAAATTTTCCCGAGGAAGAAATTCAAAATAGTCAAAGAAGTTTTGCCAAATCCCACCAGTAAATTTCGTGTCATTCAACAAGCCAGCTTTCGCTAACAAAATGGGCGCAGAAGAAATTGCTGTAATTAAGATATCCTGCTCACCGAGTTCTCTCAAAAAAGAATTTAATTTTTCATCCTGTAGAGCAGGCCCTATATTTACCATTCCTGGTAAAATGATACAAGAATACTCTTCTATACAGATTTGATCCAATGTTTTTGTAGGTTGACAAGGTAAGCCATCCTCAGATATAACTATCGAATAATCTGAAGCAACATAATCAATCGTGATGTCAAAAGACAGAGCTAAAGTACTTGTTAAAGCAGTTATCTCATAAAGAGAAAAATTAGGATAAATGATACAAAGTACTTTTTTCATACGCAATATCCTCTATTTTACCGAAAAACAGAGGCTGGGTTGCAACCTCTGAATTTCTTCCTATCATTACGACGTTCAAAAACAAAGTCGATTATACTTTGTAAGGCGTTTAGGCAAGTCGCCATAGCGATCGCCGTAGAATGACAATCACTTTAGTGATTAGTCATTCTTAACTACCTCGCTCTCCTGATTTTCAAGCTCGGGATAAAATAGTCCACTGGACCATTTTATTTCTCCGTAAACTCTCCGTCTACGACGTCATCGCCTGCATTTCCTGTTGCTTGTGCGCCTTCTGCTCCTGCTTGAGCTTGTTGGGCTGCGGCGGCTTGTTCGTAGAGTTTAACAGCAAGTCCTTGAGCTTTTTCATTCAATGCTTCAAGTTTTGCTTTCATTTCGTCCAAGTTGTTGTCTTCTTGGGCTTTCTTAAGCTCATCAAGGGCAGCTTGTGCAGCATCACGTTCTGCATCGAAGCCTTTGCCTTCAGTTTCTTTGATTGTCTTTTCAGTCGCAAAGATAGCTTGGTCTACTTCGTTGCGAAGGTCTACTTCTTCTTTACGTTTCTTATCTGCTTCAGCGTTTGCTTCTGCATCTTTCATCATGCGATCGATTTCTTCGTCTGTCAAACCTGAGTTCGATTGGATAACGATTGTTTGTTCTTTTTGAGTTCCAAGGTCTTTAGCCTTAACAGATACGATACCGTTCTTATCGATGTCGAATGTTACTTCGATTTGTGGGATACCACGAGGTGCAGCTGGGATATCTGTCAATTGGAAGCGTCCAAGCGTCTTGTTATCTGCTGCCATTGGGCGTTCCCCTTGAAGAACGTGGATATCAACGGCTGGTTGGTTGTCTGCCGCAGTTGAGAAGACTTGTGATTTAGATGTTGGAATAGTAGTGTTGCGATCGATAAGTTTTGTAAATACTCCACCCATGGTTTCGATACCAAGTGACAATGGTGTTACGTCAAGAAGGACAACGTCTTTGACATCACCAGTGATAACACCACCTTGGATAGCTGCACCCATAGCAACAACTTCATCAGGGTTTACTGATTTGTTTGGCTCTTTACCAGTTTCAGCTTTAACAGCTTCTACAACAGCTGGGATACGAGTAGAACCACCAACAAGGATAACTTCGTCGATTTCTGACAAGCTCAAACCTGCATCTGAAAGGGCTTGGCGAACTGGAACTTTTGTACGTTCTACAAGGTCACGAGTCAAGTCGTCGAATTTCGCACGAGTCAAAGTCATTTCCAAGTGAAGAGGGCCAGCTTCACCAGCAGTGATAAATGGCAAGCTGATTTGTGTTGAAGTTACACCAGAAAGGTCTTTCTTAGCTTTTTCAGCCGCATCTTTCAAACGTTGCATTGCCATTTTGTCAGTAGACAAGTCAATACCGTTTTCTTTCTTAAATTCTGCTACCAAGTGGTCGATGATTTTTTGGTCAAAGTCGTCACCACCGAGTTTGTTGTCCCCTGCAGTTGATAATACGTCGAAGACACCGTCACCGAGTTCAAGGATAGAGACGTCGAATGTACCACCACCAAGGTCGAATACCAAGATTTTTTCTTCTTTATCAGTCTTGTCCAAACCGTAAGCAAGGGCTGCTGCAGTTGGTTCGTTGACGATACGTTCTACTTCAAGACCAGCGATTTTACCAGCGTCTTTTGTTGCTTGACGTTGAGCATCGTTGAAGTAAGCTGGAACTGTGATAACTGCTTTAGTTACTTTTTCACCAAGGTAGTCTTCTGCATAACCTTTCAAGTATTGAAGGATCATAGCTGAAATTTCTTGTGGAGTGTATTCTTTTCCGTTTGCAGAAACTTTTTCAGAAGTACCCATCTTAGATTTGATAGAGATGACTGTATCTGGGTTTGTGACTGCTTGACGTTTTGCAGCGTCACCAACGATGATTTCTCCGTTTTTGAATGATACTACAGATGGAGTTGTACGGTTTCCTTCTGGGTTTGCGATGATTTTGCTTTCAGTTCCTTCAAGAACTGCAACTGCTGAGTTTGTTGTACCTAAGTCAATACCGATAATTTTAGACATGTGTTTTTCTCCTTGTTGTTTTTTCTTCTTTTTTTGATACTTCCCTTAAGTGGTGGGGACGTGAGCAACTCCCTCCGGGATTTCATCACTTATTTTTGAGCCTATTGTCTCAAAAATCCCCTGTTTCAGTAGCAAAAGCTACTGAAACTTTCACCACAACGGGCAATATCTTCCTTGCAAGCCTCTGGCTTGCCCCTTATCTTTCTTCATAGTTTATTGTCATTTCGGACAAGTTTTTAAGTTCTCTAACCTAGTTATACACTACTACCATGGCTGGGCGTAGGATGCGGTCATGGAGTTTGTAGCCTTTTTGAAAAACTTGGGCGATGGTGTCTGCTGGGTGTTCATCGTCTGCTGGGAGAGTTTGGATGGCCATGTGATAGTTATGGTCAAATTCACCATCAGCTGCGATTTCTTCGATTCCTTCTTCTTTCAAAGCGTGAATCAAGCTCTCTTGCACCATCTCCAATCCTTTTTTGACATCGTATGTCAATCCTTCAACTGCAAGTGCACGTTCTAGGTTGTCGAGCGATGGTAAGATTGCTTTTGCCAAATCTTGACTACGATAGCGTTGCAAGAGTTGGCGTTCTTCATTAGCTCGGCGCTGGATATTTTGCATTTCTGCATGAGCACGAAGGTATTTGTTTTCGAACTCATCCGCACGTTCATTTGCCAAGTCCAACTCAGACTTCTCAGGAGTTGTTTCTTCTGTCGTTTCAACAACTTCCTCTTCTTTTACTTCTTCGTTTTTTATTTCCTCAGACATTTTTCGCCTCCTTTTTAGGAATTTATGTAATTTCATGTTCAACTCACCTCATAATGATTACTACTCAAATAGCGGTAGAAATCTGTGAGTTTCATAGTTAGGACTCGATTGACAACATTGAGTTGATTAACCAATTGCTGGTAATCCAGATTAACCGGACCGATAATGGCAAGAATTCCAAAACCTCGATAAGGAATGAGGAATTTACTGCTAATCACTGCTAGATCTGCTAGACAAGACTCTTGACTGTCCGCAACACGGACATTTTGCATTTGATCTTCATGCAGACCCTCACGAATTTCCAGAGCCACTTTCTGTGGTTGGTCAAAAAACTGATAAGCTGCTAGATTTGCAAAATTCAAGAGATTGACCTTGCCCGACACCACAATGTTTTCGTTGAACATTTCCTTAAAGATGTGTTCAAAGAGATCGATGACATTGTCCGTCGTTGTGAAGTAACGCTGGATAATCTGCGGAATCTCCGTCCGAATCTTGTAGTGAATATCTAGAACGGTGTGACCTAGGAAACGTTCCTGAATGATTGCCTTAAGCTTCAGCAAATCCTCCTGCAAGAAGTTCCTTGGAATCAGAAACTGACTGGTAACCGTTCGCGATTCGTCTAAGGTAAATACTGCCAAGGCTGTATGTTGTCCTAAAATAACGATATCAAAGGCTGTCAACCGTTGTCTGCTGGGCTCAACATCCAGTGCCACTACCGTACAACCACTCAAGTCTGTTAGTAGATTAGCAGCCTCTTGCAGAATATCCTCCAGTTTGAAGAACTCCTGATCAAAGGCTTTGACAATCTCATAAACCTCATTTTCAGCTAGTCTGTCGAAATCCAGTGAGTGTTTCACATAGTACTGAAAACCAGCAACACTTGGCATCCGACCACTTGAAGTATGAGCTTTCTCAAGCAAACCTTGCTTTTCTAAAGCCGCCATATCATTACGAATGGTTGCACTGCTAGAGTTAACAGACTCTTGCAAGGCTTTGGATCCGACAGGTTCGTGCGTTTTGGTAAAGATGTCAATGATCAGATTTAAAATATCCTGCTGACGCTCTGTAACCATCTCATCACTCCTCTCTGTCTGATCAATTAGCACTCAATACACTCAAGTGCTAACTCATGATTCTATTATACACCCTTGAAAGATAATGTCAAGACAAAAACTCAAAAAATTAGCACTCTTTTATCAAGAGTGCTAAAAATCAGTCTGAGGACCTAGAAACTTATTTTTTATCTACTTGGTATTTCCTTTTAAGTCTGAAAAAACCATAGATTAGATAAGAAATTAAGCAAGCGTATAAAACGAAAATGAAAAAGAAAGACTGAGACAAGTTTTCTCGATACAAACTCATGCAAACAACAAGACCACCCGAGAAAACGGCTATACAAGAACGAAGTCTAGACCGCATCACTTCCCATCCGAGCCCCTTACTCATATAGACTTTCTCCTCTGAAAGTATATCAGAAGTTGGTTTACGAAGAATTGAACAAAAACCTGTTTCTATCAATTCCCAACCTCTATTCCTAAAATTTTGCAGTTCATGCTTATACTTTTTAAGATGGCGAGTATCATAGATATGGTAGATGACATCGTCCGGTTGGCATTGCTCAAAATAGAAAAAGCCCAAACGATTAGTTCTATATCTCCAACCTTTCAAGTGCATCTCATGCAAATAATCTTCTTCCTTGTCTAAATCAACAACGGTGAAAATCCGAAATTGCTTTTTGTTTATCACGACTTTCCCTCCAAAATAGAACACACGTATTATTTCATTTATCAGACAATTCATGCCATTTTTGGAACAATCTCCAAAAAATATAAGAAATCTGAATTGCAAAAACTATCAATAAAACACAATCCATAATAACAATCAAAAACATTACCCAACTGAAAGAACTACCTCCACTGACAAACTTTGAGAAAACCAGTAGTAGAGCTAAAAAGAGAAGCAAAATAGGAAGCATCCGCATTATTAAAATCCGTTTGACCACAGCTAACTTCCCAGCCACGTCATTATAAATTTCAAATTCTGCATCCGATTCAATTTCAGAATGTGCTTTTCTAAAGTAGGAAAAACCATTAAAGTCTGTAATATGCTCCCAGCCACAGTCTTTAAATAATTGTAAATAGGAGGCTCTCTCTGATTTTTTCATTGGATAAAAGTCTAACTGATAAGACACCTGCTCCGGTTGGCACTTTTCAAAAGTATACTTAACCGCAACTACTAAGTTAGAGTAGGTTACTTCCTTGAGCTTCCACCCCTCAGCATGCATTTTTCTAAGATATAAAGCCTCTCTATCATAATCCGCAATGGTAGCAATTCTATAAATAACCTTCTTTTCCATCATCCTTCCTCCAGACTGTTTCTATAGAGTCGTTCAATACGTTTCAATTCAATATCTAAGACTTTTCGTCCTAAGTCCGTGATCTGATAGATTTTACGTTTTTCTTCCTCTCGGATAAAGGAAATCAAGCCATCCTTTTCCATTTTTGACAAGGTTCCATACATAGTACCAGGACTAATCAAAACTTGCGAATCTGTCATCTCCTTGACCTTTTGTGTAATACCATATCCATGGTTCTCCTTCTGTAGACAAAACAAGATATAAAATCCTGTTTCCGTCATCGGAAGATAGACCCGACGAATCTTATCCGCTAATTCCATTTATAACCACTTCCCATTCAGTTCGATATATCGTACTTCGTTATACAAAATATATCACACCTCGATATAAAACGCAAGAAAAAAGATCACCCTCAGGCAATCTTTCTTCTATATTAGTAAAGGTCTAGATAATTATCAACTTCCCATTGTGACACAAAGGTTGCATAACTAGCCCACTCGATACGTTTGGCTTCAAGGAAGCTCGTATAGATGTGTTCACCTAGGGCAGCCTTAACCACTTCATCCTCAGTCAAAGCTTTCAAAGCGTTGTGAAGAGTTGATGGAAGGTCTGTGATTCCAGCTTCCCTACGCTCTTCTGCTGTCATGATGTAGATATTTTCTTCAATCGGAGCTGGTGCTTCAATTTTGTTTTCAATACCATGCAAACCAACTTCCAAAAGAACTGCCATAGCGATGTATGGGTTTGCCATTGGATCCACCGAACGCAACTCAAGACGAGTTCCCATACCACGTGAAGCAGGCACGCGCACAAGCGGCGAACGGTTACGACCAGCCCAAGCAATGTAAACAGGCGCTTCATAACCTGGAACCAAACGTTTGTATGAGTTAACCGTTGGGTTCATGATGGCAGTATAGTTGTAGGCATGCTTGATCAAACCACCAAGGAAATGATAGGCCGTTTCAGACAACTGCATTCCTTTTGGATCGTTTGGATCAAAGAAGGCATTATTTCCTTCTACATCAAACAAGGACATATTACAGTGCATACCTGACCCGGCAATACCAAATTTTGGTTTCGCCATAAAGGTTGCGTAAAGACCATGTTTGCGAGCGATGGTTTTAACAACAAGTTTAAAGATTTGAATCTTGTCACAGGCACGGAGGACTTCATCATACTTGAAGTCAATTTCATGTTGTCCAACCGCAACCTCATGGTGACTTGCTTCTACTTCAAATCCCATTTTGGTCAAGACATTCACGATTTCACGACGCGTATTGTCTGCAAGGTCAGTAGGGGCCAAATCAAAGTATCCACCCTTGTCATTTACCTCAAGAGTCGGATCACCATTTTCATCCAGTTTAAATAGGAAGAATTCTGGTTCTGGTCCAAGGTTGAAGGATTTAAATCCTACTTCCTCCATATGACGAAGCGCACGCTTCAAATTACCACGAGGGTCACCTGCAAATGGCTCACCCTCTGTTGTATAGACATCACAGATCAAACCTGCAACACTTCCATTTTCATCTCCCCAAGGGAAGACTGTCCATGTATCCAAGTCTGGGTACAAGTACATATCTGACTCATTGATACGTACAAAACCTTCAATAGAAGAGCCATCAAACATGGCTTTGTTTGACAAGACCTTATCTAACTGTTCATCTGTAGCAGGAATTTCGACGTTTTTCATGGTTCCCAGAATATCTGAAAACATGAGACGGATAAAGGTAACATTTTTTTCCTGGACTTCACGACGAATATCTGCAGCTGTGATTGGCATGGGTTTTCTCCTTAATATATGACTACTTGCGGTTGCCTAACCGCGACCAAAGGGTGAACGTACTGAAGCAAAGCGCCCCTGCTGGAGGAGTTCATTGTGGAGTGCACGACGCACTTCCGTCTGACTCACGGCTTTTTTGGACTTCGCCTCGCGTTCAGCATATTTTTTCTTAATCGCAGCAATATTATGACCTTCAGAGATATAATCTTTGATTTCAAGCAGACGATCCATATCATTCAAAGAATACATGCGACGGTTCCCTTCGTTTCGATCAGGCTTTATCAACTCTTGATCTTCATAATAACGAATCTGACGCGCCGAGAGATCGGTCAATTTCATAACACTACCGATAGGAAAAACAGCCATATTTCGGCGAAATTCTCTTTCCTTCATTTACAATTTCCTTCTTCCTGTCTATTATAGTCTAAAAAAAGACAAACGTCAACGAATAATGTCATAAAATGTAACATTATTTTCTTTTTTTCTCCCAAAAGAGTTTCAGTTGCTCAATATCATAATTTACAAGGATTGCGACAAAAACTCCCATAAAAGTTTCAAATACACGAGCAAACACGTACAAAAATGTTTCTCCGCTCGGTATTGATAGGGTAATGATTAACATAGCCGCTACACCACCAATAACTCCTGCCTTGTTGTTCATGGCAACATTTGTCATAATGGTTAACATGGTGCAAATTGGCACAACTAATAAGGTTACCCAAAAGGCTTCTTGAAATAAGGTATTTAAAAGGAAAAAGACAAGGGCGTAAAAACCTCCGATACTGTTTCCTAAGATACGCGAAGTTCCAAAATGGACGCTCTTATCAAAACTTTCTCGTAGACTGAAGACCGCTGTCAAAGCCCCAATTTGCAGTCCCTTCCAGCCAAAAAATCCAAAAATCAAGAGAACTAGAAAAACAGCAATGCCAGTTTTAAAGGTTCGCATGCCAAGTTTGAACTGTGACTTATCAAATTTATATTTTTTAAAATAACTCATAATCTCAACTTTCTATTTCCATTTTATCATAATTTAGTTGATTTTATGAGCCAAAATCAATCGGAAGCGTTTTTAATTTAGACTATAAAAAAAGAGGAAACAGAGTTCCTCTTTTCATCGTTTCATTTAAGAAAGCTTATTTTTCTGTAAGTGCAGCCAATCCTGGCAATACTTTACCTTCAAGAAGTTCCATTGATGCTCCACCACCAGTAGAGATCCATGAGAACTTGTCTGCACGACCAAGGTTGATTGCTGCGGCAGCTGAGTCACCACCACCGATGATTGATTTCACACCTGGTTGTTTCACGATAGCGTCCATGACACCGATTGTACCAGCTTGGAAGTCAGGGTTTTCAAATACACCCATCGGTCCGTTCCATACAACTGTTTTGGCACCAGTCAAGGCTTCGTCGAATTTAGCGATAGATTTAGGACCGATATCCAAACCAAGGAAACCTGGATCAACTGCTTCACCTTCAGTATCTTTTACTTCAGTATAGTCAGCAAATGTGTTAGCTTCTTTTGAGTCAACTGGCAAGATCAATTTGCCATTTGCTTTTTCAAGAAGAGCTTTAGCGACATCCAATTTGTCTTCTTCTACAAGTGAGTTACCGATTTCGATACCTTGTGCTTTGTAGAATGTGTAAGTCATCCCACCACCGATAAGAACTTTATCAGCTTTTTCAAGCAAGTTTTCGATAACACCGATCTTGTCTGAAACTTTTGAACCACCAAGGATAGCCACGAATGGACGTTCTGGAGCTTCAACTGCTTCTTGGATATAGGCAATTTCGTTTTCAAGAAGGAAACCAGCAACTGCTTTTTCAACGTTTGCTGAGATACCAACGTTAGATGCGTGTGCACGGTGAGCTGTACCGAATGCATCGTTTACGAAGACACCATCTCCAAGTGATGCCCAGTATTTACCAAGTTCAGGATCATTTTTAGATTCTTTCTTGCCGTCAACATCTTCAAAACGAGTGTTTTCAACTAAGAGAACTTGTCCATCTTCAAGAGCGTTAACAGCGGCTTCCAATTCAACACCACGTGTAACACCTGGGATAAATTTAACTTCTTGTCCCAACTTAGCAGCCAAGTCAGCAGCTACAGGAGCAAGTGATTTACCAGCTTTGTCTGCTTCTTCTTTTACACGGCCAAGGTGAGAGAAGAGGATTGCACGTCCACCTTGTTCAAGGATGTACTTGATAGTTGGAAGAGCTGCAGTGATACGGTTGTCGTTGGTAATCACGCCATCTTTAACAGGTACGTTGAAGTCAACACGAACGAGAACTTTTTTCCCTTTCAAGTCAACGTCTTTAACAGTCAATTTTGCCATTAGATATGACTCCTTCTTTTTTTATATGTGTTAATTATATCACAAAATCAGCAAAAGAGATAGAAAAACCCTAAACTTTTCTTGTTCTTTCTTATAATTAAAACTAGCATTTTTTAAAATCAAATCTAGAAAAACCTTATCAAATAAGTAATCAATGCGAGATAAAATAATCAAAACAAGGTTTGACTGCAGCCAAACCTTATTTTTAGTTTTTATGAGGAAATCCAAGAATTCTAAATCGATTAGTCTTCTTTCTTCTTTCTAGCAAGCAAGCCATAACCACTCATTGCTCCGAGAAGTCCCAGAGCTACTAGACTGGCATCTGTTTCAACACCAGTATTTGGAAGTTGATTTTTTGCTTTTTCTGCTTTGACTGGTGTTTCCACCATTGAATTGTCTGTACTTGGTACTAGCTGTTCAACTTTTTCCTTGGTACCAATTTCAACAATTTCTGGGACAGCTTCCTTGAGAACTTCAGTCGAACGAAGAGTGCGATTGCCTTGGGCATCTACTTCT
>NZ_JALDWB010000018.1:0-509 GCF_023110435.1 Streptococcus oralis | reverse complement strand
TAAGTGCAAGTGAATCAGTTTCACTCAGCAAATCAGTAAGTGTGTCATTGAGCGATAGTACTTCAGCATCAATCAGCGCAAGTGAGTCAATCTCAACAAGCGCAAGCTTGAGTGACAGCATTTCTGCATCAATCAGTGCAAGCAACAACTCAGGTAGCGGTTCAGGTTCAACAAGCACAAGCAATGACTCAGCAAGTCAATCAGCTTCAGCATCTGTAAGTGCAAGTCAATCAACTAGCGCATCAGTATCTGCAAGCCAATCAGCTTCAATCAGTGCAAGCAACAACTCAGGTAGCGGTTCAGGTTCAACAAGCACAAGCAATGACTCAGCAAGTCAATCAACTAGCGCATCAGTATCAGCTAGCCAGTCAGCTTCAATCAGTGCTAGCCAATCAGCAAGCACAAGCTTGAGCGACAGCGTAAGTACCTCAACTAGCTTGTCTGACAGTGCTTCAATCTCAAGTGCATTGAACCACTCACAAGCTCCTGCACAACAACCTGCTGGACCA
>NZ_JALDWB010000017.1:0-538 GCF_023110435.1 Streptococcus oralis | reverse complement strand
CAAAACTTAGAAACTCTGGGAATGATTCCGCGAGGTGACCAATGACCAAAGACGTAGAACTTCATTCATCGACCTGGAAGACGATGAAACAAGCCCTGACAGGACTTACTGAAACTGCTTCGGTATCTAGCAGTGGTTATATGAATTATACGAATCCATACTCTGGCTCCTATGGTGTCAGTAGGGGTTCTACAGGGTTTGGCAAGCGAGTAGAAGATTTAGTAAAGATCTCTGAGCAAGTCCAACGCTTGATAGCAGAAAAGGATACGGATGGTGTTGTGTCCTATAGCTATCACGATGACACAAGTACCGGACAAACTCTGCAATCCAAACTCTCCACCTTGGAGCGGTATGCAGGAAATGTTCCCACCTACATCAAGGATAAAATCGACCGCCCCTTCTATGAGGCTATGGACAAGGTAGGAGCCAAGCTCGAAGCCCTCAACATTCAACAGTATAAAACGACTAACAAGGTTGGTTATAAGCGAACTGAATCTGTGACAGATCCCTATGGCCATCCCGTCGGTACCAAGGAAGT
>NZ_JALDWB010000016.1:223-727 GCF_023110435.1 Streptococcus oralis | reverse complement strand
TGGTACTTGTTGGCTTCAAAGGTCCATTTACCGACGAAGGATACATTGGCCTTGTTGACAACGGCGCTAGCTGCGTCATAGCCCTTGAAGGTCCATGTGCCGTCGTTCACTGTGTCTGTGTATGTGGTTTGAGATGGTTGTTGAGCGGAAACAGTATTGCCATTCACATATGTTGCACTGTCGCTTGGGGTCAAGGCTGCGATAGCTGCTGGAAGAGCTTTTCCTGATGTGGCGCTCTCGAAGCGATAAGTCGCTTGATACTTGTTGGCTTCAAAGACCCAGTTTCCTACAAACTCTACATTGGACTTGTTGACAACGGCGCTAGCTGCGGCGTAGCCCTTGAAGGTCCAGATGCCGTCATTCACTGCGTCGTTGTAAGTGGTTTGGGATGGTTGTTGAGCGGAAACAGAGCCACCATTCACATATCTTGCACTGTCGCTTGGGGTCAAGGCTGCGATAGCTGCTGGAAGAGCTTTTCCTGATGTGGCGCTCTCGAAGCGATAA
>NZ_JALDWB010000016.1:0-123 GCF_023110435.1 Streptococcus oralis | reverse complement strand
GCGTCGTTGTAAGTGGTTTGGGATGGTTGTTGAGCGGAAACAGAGCCACCATTCACATATCTTGCACTGTCGCTTGGAAGTAGTGTTGCGATGGCTGCTGGAAGAGCCTTACCTGCTGTGGCG
>NZ_JALDWB010000001.1:830957-846986 GCF_023110435.1 Streptococcus oralis | reverse complement strand
AATCAGCAAGCACAAGCTTGAGCAACAGCGTATCTGCATCAATCAGTGCATCTGAATCAGCAAGCAACAACTCAAGTAGTACTTCAGTTTCAACAAGTACTTCAGTAAGCTTGAGTAACAGCGTAAGTACATCTACATCACTTAGCAATAGCGTTTCAAGCAGTTTGAGTACAAGTGCGTCACAACAATCTAACTCATTCAGCTATAGTAAGGGTGAGCCAACAAGCGAATCTAAGCCAGAGTTTAACCTTCCTAGCTACCTTGAATCTGTAAGTGCAAGTGAATCAGTTTCACTCAGCAAATCAGTAAGTGTGTCATTGAGCGATAGTACTTCAGCATCAATCAGCACAAGTGAATCAGTTTCAACAAGCACAAGCTTGAGTGACAGCATTTCAGCTTCAATCAGTGCAAGCAACAACTCAGGTAGCGGTTCAGGTTCAGCAAGCACAAGCAATGGTTCAGCTAGTCAATCAGCTAGCGCATCAGTAAGCTCAAGCCAAAGCGCTTCAGCATCTGTATCAGCTAGCCAATCAGCTTCAGCTTCAATCAGTGCAAGCAACAACTCAGGTAGCGGTTCAGGTTCAACAAGTACAAGCAATGGTTCAGGCAATGCCTCAACTTCAGCAAGTACTTCAGCAAGCTTGAGTAACAGCGTAAGTGCTTCAATCAGCACAAGTGAATCAGTTTCAACAAGCACAAGCATGAGCAACAGCGCAAGTACCTCAGCTAGCTTGTCTGACAGTGCTTCAATCTCAAGTGCATTGAACCACTCACAAGCTCCTGCACAACAACCTGCTGGACCAGGACGTTCAAACGGTAGAAAACTTCCAAATACAGGAACTGCAAGTAACCAATTTGCTGGTCTTGGATTAGGAGTAGCTGCCTTGGCAACTGCCTCTCTTCTTGGCAAGAAGAAGAAATCAGCAGCTTCTGAAATGGATTTAGAAGACTAAGTCCCAAAAATCGACTAAAATGAAATTGTTGATATCATTTTAGCGATGAAAACAAGAACCCCAGATGACTCAAGGCTATCTGGGGTTTATTTGTGGACTTATTTTTAATCTATAGGCCTTTTTAGTTCTTTCTGTCTACCTTTTTTGTTATACTAGTAGGAGTGATTATTTATAGAAAGTTTATGGGAGGCTGTTACTAAAAGCCTGAAAAAGGAAGAACGGATTTTTCTCCCATAATGGTAAAAAAAGTCTTATGTCTCAATCTTATATCAATGTTATCGGAGCGGGATTGGCTGGTTCTGAAGCAGCCTACCAAATCGCAGAGCGTGGTATTCCAGTTAAACTCTATGAAATGCGAGGCATCAAGTCAACGCCCCAGCACAAAACAGACAATTTTGCTGAGTTGGTTTGTTCCAATTCCTTGCGTGGAGATGCTCTGACAAATGCTGTTGGGCTTCTCAAGGAAGAAATGCGTCGTTTGGGTTCTGTTATCTTGGAATCTGCTGAGGCAACACGAGTTCCTGCTGGTGGAGCCCTTGCAGTGGACCGTGACGGTTTCTCCCAAATGGTGACCGAAAAAGTAGCCAACCATCCCTTGATTGAAGTGGTTCGTGATGAAATTACAGAATTACCAACAGATGTTATTACAGTTGTCGCTACTGGTCCTTTGACTAGTGATGCCCTTGCTGAAAAGATTCATGCTCTTAATGGCGGTGACGGTTTTTATTTCTACGATGCTGCAGCGCCGATTATCGATGTCAATACTATTGATATGAGCAAGGTCTATCTCAAATCTCGTTATGATAAGGGAGAGGCGGCCTACCTCAACGCTCCTATGACCAAACAAGAATTTATGGATTTCCATGAAGCCTTGGTCAATGCGGAAGAAGCACCGCTGAATTCTTTTGAAAAAGAAAAGTACTTTGAAGGTTGTATGCCTATCGAAGTCATGGCCAAACGTGGCATTAAAACCATGCTTTATGGTCCTATGAAACCAGTTGGTCTGGAGTACCCAGACGACTATATGGGGCCTCGTGATGGAGAGTTTAAAACACCGTATGCTGTTGTCCAACTTCGTCAGGACAATGCGGCTGGTAGCCTTTACAATATCGTTGGTTTCCAAACCCACCTCAAATGGGGAGAACAAAAGCGTGTCTTCCAAATGATTCCAGGTCTTGAAAATGCTGAGTTTGTCCGTTATGGGGTCATGCACCGCAATTCTTACATGGATTCACCAAATCTTCTGGAGCAGACTTACCGTTCTAAGAAACAGCCAAACCTCTTCTTTGCTGGTCAAATGACGGGTGTAGAAGGTTATGTTGAGTCAGCAGCTTCAGGATTAGTTGCAGGTATTAATGCGGCTCGACTCTTCAAGGGTGAAAGTGAAGCTATCTTCCCAGAGACCACAGCGATTGGAAGTCTGGCTCATTACATCACTCACGCTGATAGCAAACATTTCCAACCAATGAATGTCAATTTTGGGATTATCAAGGAATTGGAAGGCGAGCGTATCCGTGATAAAAAGGCTCGTTATGAAAAAATTGCAGAGCGTGCCCTTACCGACTTAGAGGAATTTTTAACGGTCTAATTTTTTTGAAAGAATTGCTCATGATACTATAAAAATCTTAGAAATTGTGATAAAATAGGTAGGATAAAAAAAGGAGAGTAAAAATGGCTAACCCCAAGTATAAACGTATTTTAATCAAGTTATCAGGTGAGGCTCTTGCAGGTGAACGTGGCGTAGGGATTGATATCCAAACAGTTCAAAAAATTGCAAAAGAGATTCAAGAAGTTCATAGTTTAGGTATCGAAATTGCCCTTGTTATTGGTGGAGGAAATCTCTGGCGTGGGGAACCTGCAGCAGAAGCAGGAATGGACCGCGTTCAGGCAGATTATACAGGAATGCTTGGGACTGTTATGAATGCACTTGTAATGGCAGATTCATTGCAGCAAGTTGGTGTCGATACGCGTGTTCAAACAGCTATTTCTATGCAACAAGTGGCAGAACCTTATGTACGTGGACGTGCTCTTCGCCACCTTGAAAAAGGCCGTATCGTTATCTTTGGTGCTGGAATTGGTTCACCTTACTTCTCAACAGATACAACAGCGGCCCTTCGTGCAGCTGAAATTGAAGCGGATGCCATCCTTATGGCTAAAAATGGCGTAGATGGTGTTTACAATGCCGATCCTAAGAAAGACAAGACAGCCGTTAAGTTTGAAGAATTGACTCACCGTGATGTTATCAACAAAGGTCTTCGTATCATGGACTCAACAGCTTCAACCCTCTCTATGGACAACGACATTGACTTGGTCGTCTTCAACATGAACCAACCAGGCAACATCAAACGTGTCGTATTTGGTGAAAATATCGGAACAACAGTTTCAAACAATATCGAAGAAAAGGAATAAGAAAATTATGGCTAACGCAATTGTAGAAAAAGCTAAAGAGAGAATGACCCAGTCTCACCAATCACTTGCTCGTGAATTTGGTGGTATCCGTGCAGGTCGTGCCAACGCAAGCTTGCTAGACCGTATCCACGTAGAATACTATGGAGTCGAAACTCCTCTTAACCAAATCGCTTCAATTACCATCCCAGAAGCACGTGTCTTGTTGGTAACACCATTTGACAAGTCTTCATTGAAAGACATCGAACGTGCCTTGAACGCTTCTGACCTTGGTATCACACCAGCTAATGACGGTTCTGTGATCCGCTTGGTTATCCCTGCTCTTACTGAAGAGACTCGTCGTGACCTTGCTAAAGAAGTGAAGAAGGTTGGTGAAAGTGCTAAAGTGGCTGTCCGTAACATCCGCCGCGACGCTATGGACGAAGCTAAAAAGCAAGAAAAAGCAAAAGAAATAACTGAAGACGAATTGAAGACTCTTGAAAAAGATATTCAAAAAGTAACAGACGATGCTGTGAAACACATCGACGATATGACTGCCAATAAAGAAAAAGAACTCTTGGAAGTCTAAAAATAAACAGAAAAACTCAGTTGGCATTGCTGGCTGAGTTTTATTCGAAAGAAGGAAATATGAATACAAATCTTGCAAGTTTTATCGTTGGACTTATCATCGATGAAAATGACCGTTTTTACTTTGTGCAAAAGGATGGTCAAACTTATGCTCTTGCTAAGGAAGAAGGCCAACACACAGTAGGGGATACAGTCAAAGGTTTTGCCTATACCGATATGAAGCAGAAACTCCGCTTGACCACTCTAGAAGTGACTGCCACTCAGGAACAATTTGGCTGGGGAACTGTAACGGAAGTTCGTAAGGACTTGGGTGTTTTTGTCGATACTGGTCTACCTGATAAGGAAATCGTTGTGTCACTCGATATCCTTCCTGAGCTCAAGGAACTCTGGCCTAAGAAAGGTGATAAACTTTACATCCGTCTTGAAGTGGACAAGAAAGATCGCATCTGGGGACTCTTGGCTTATCAGGAAGATTTCCAACGCCTGGCTCGTCCTGCTTACAACAACATGCAGAACCAAAACTGGCCAGCCATTGTTTACCGCCTTAAGCTGTCAGGGACCTTTGTCTATCTGCCAGAGAATAACATGCTTGGTTTTATCCATCCTAGCGAGCGCTACGCAGAGCCACGACTGGGTCAAGTTTTAGATGCGCGGGTCATTGGTTTCCGTGAAGTGGACCGTACTCTTAACCTCTCGCTCAAACCACGTTCTTTTGAAATGTTGGAAAATGATGCTCAGATGATTTTGACATACTTGGAAAGCAATGGCGGTTTCATGACCTTGAATGATAAGTCGTCTCCTGAGGACATCAAGGCAACCTTTGGTATCTCTAAAGGTCAGTTCAAGAAAGCACTCGGCGGCTTGATGAAGGCTGGTAAAATCAAACAAGACCAGTTTGGTACAGAGTTGATTTAAGCCTTATAGACATGATAAAGAAACTTGAAGAAATGAGTTTAGAGGAACTCTGGCAACTTTTTCCTATTTTTCTAGTAGAGCACAAATCAGAGTGGAAAGACTGGTATGAATCGGAAAAAGCAAATCTGAAAAAAATATTGGGTGCAAATGTTATTAAAAGAATAGAACATATCGGTAGTACTGCTATCCCTAATATTTGGGCCAAAAATATCGTTGATATTCTGCTAGAAGTAGGTAGAATAGGGGATTTAGCAAGAGTTAGGGATTTATTGGTGAAGAATGGGTGGCTAGTGATGTCGGAAAGTCCTAACAGGATTTCGCTAAATAAAGGATATACAGAGCAGGGATTTGCTGAGAAAGTTTTTCATTTACATTTGCGAATGATGGGAGATCATGACGAGATTTATTTTAGAGATTATCTCTGCCAGCATCCAGATATTGCCCAAGCGTATCAGGAATTAAAACTAAGTTTGTGGAAAAAATTTGAACACAATCGAGACGCCTATACTGGTGCTAAAACAGATTTTATAAACCATTACGTTTCAGAGGCTAAGTCCAGTAATTTTCAAGAATCAGAAAAGTGTCATCAAAAAACTCTTGATAGGAGAAAGAATTGAGAAAATCATTTTACACTTGGCTCATGACCGAGCGCAATCCTAAAAGTAACAGTCCTAAAGCCATCTTGGCAGACCTCGCTTTTGAGGAGTCAGCCTTCCCAAAACACACGGATGATTTTGATGAGGTGAGTCGCTTTTTGGAGGAACATGCCAGTTTCTCTTTTAACCTAGGAGACTTTGACGCCATCTGGCAAGAGTATTTAGAACACTAGAGACAATGAGATGAGGCTAGTATTTTATTGTTCTCTTTGCTATAATAAAAAGAAATAAACGAATTAGAGAGGTTCTTTATTTGAAGGAACATTCAATAGACATTCAACTGAGTCATCCAGATGACTTGTTTCATCTTTTTGGTTCCAATGAACGCCATCTTCGTTTGATGGAAGAAGAGCTCGATGTGGTGATTCATGCCCGTACGGAGATTGTCCAGGTTTTGGGAGAAGAGACTGCCTGTGAGGAAGCCCGTCAGGTTATCCAGGCATTGATGGTTTTGGTGAATAGAGGAATAACGGTTGGCACGCCAGATGTAGTGACTGCGATTAGCATGGTCAAAAACGATGAAATCGACAAGTTTGTCGCCCTTTACGAAGAAGAAATTATCAAAGACAATACTGGGAAACCGATCCGTGTCAAAACCTTGGGTCAAAAGCTTTATGTGGACAGTGTCAAACAGCATGATGTGACCTTTGGAATCGGACCTGCAGGGACAGGGAAGACCTTTCTTGCAGTGACTTTGGCTGTGACAGCCCTTAAACGTGGGCAGGTCAAGCGAATTATCCTAACTCGTCCAGCAGTGGAAGCAGGAGAGAGTCTTGGATTTCTTCCAGGTGATCTCAAGGAGAAGGTGGACCCTTACCTTCGACCTGTTTATGATGCCTTGTATCAGATTCTCGGCAAAGACCAGACGACTCGTCTTATGGAGCGTGAAATTATCGAAATCGCTCCCCTTGCCTACATGCGTGGTCGGACCTTGGATGATGCCTTTGTCATTCTGGATGAGGCGCAAAATACGACCATCATGCAGATGAAGATGTTCTTGACTCGTTTAGGTTTTAATTCTAAGATGATTGTCAATGGAGATATCAGTCAGATTGACCTACCGCGAAATGTCAAGTCTGGTTTGATTGATGCTCAAGAAAAGCTCAAGAACATTCACCAGATCGACTTTGTTCATTTTTCAGCTAAGGATGTGGTTCGCCATCCAGTTGTCGCTCAGATTATCCGAGCCTATGAACCAGCTCCAGTTAAAAATGAAGAGAAGAACGAAGAAACAGAATAGCAAAAAGAGCAGTTCAGATGAAACTGCTCTTTATCGTATCTGTGTTAACTAGTTAATGTTTTTAGACAAGTTCATCAATCGAAGTGTGATCCTTATCTAGCCCTTGAGCAACTGGAAGACTAGTCAAGTAACCTTGGTAAGTTGTAACTCCTTCACGTAAGCCTTGATCTTCAGTGATTGCCTTCTTAAAACCTTTTCCTGCTAAGGCTTCGATGTAAGGAAGGGTGACATTGGTCAGGGCAATGGTCGAAGTACGGGCAACCGCACCAGGGATATTGGCAACGGCATAGTGGAGAACACCATGTTTTTCATAGACAGGTTCATCGTGCGTTGTCACACGGTCAGCTGTTTCGATAACACCACCTTGGTCAACAGCAACGTCAACGATGACAGAGCCTGGACGCATTTGTTTGACCATCTCATCTGTCACCAGTTTCGGAGCTTTAGCACCAGGGATGAGAACGGCTCCAATCACCACATCAGCGTCTTTCACACTTGCTTCGATGTTGAAAGAATTGGACATAAGAGTTTGGATTTGGTTTCCGAAGACTTCTTCTAGAACTGAGAGTCGTTTGGCACTGATATCTAAAATAGTCACTTGTGCACCAAGTCCAAGGGCGATGCGGGCAGCATGCGTCCCGACGACCCCACCACCGATGATGGTTACTTTTCCTTTTGGAACACCCGGCACACCACCTAGTAGGACACCAGAACCACCAGCTTGCTTAGTAAGGAAGTGGGCTCCGATTTGAACTGCCATACGACCGGCAACTTCACTCATAGGAACGAGGAGTGGTAGGTGACCTAGGGAGTCACGGACAGTCTCATAGGCAATTCCTGTTGTTTTTGCTGCTAGCATGGCATCTGCTAACTCTGGAGCAGCGGCCATGTGCAAGTAGGTGAAGAGGAGAAGGTCGTCGCGCAAGTAGCCATATTCAGAAGCTAGTGGTTCCTTTACTTTCACGACTAACTCAGCTGCCCAAGCTTCGTCAGCAGTAGCGACAATCTCAGCTCCTTGCTTTTGATAGTCTGCATCAGTAAATCCTGAACCGAGACCAGCATTTGTTTCGATGAGGACACGATGTCCACGAGAAACTAAGCTATGGACACCAGCAGGTGTGAGGGCGACACGGTTTTCATTATTTTTAATTTCTTTTGGAATTCCGATTAACATATAGGTTTACTCCATTTTCTAAATTCGGGTCTTTAAAATCAAACATCACAGAGAAACCCGATTATCGTGATGTTTTTATTTTATATAAATCTGTTTCGAAAATCAAGAAAAACTTTTGCTTTGATGAGCTTTTTTTGATAAGCTAGTAGGAAAATACTTGTAAATAGGGGGAAGTGTGTATGGAATCAATATTTGTGAAATTTGCCCAGTATCCATCTATAGAAACGGAGCGTTTATTGCTCCGACCTGTAACCTTGGATGATGCGGAAGCTATGTTTGAGTATGCCTCAGACAGAGAAAATACACGCTACACTTTTCCAACCAATCAAAGCCTAGAAGAAACCAAGAACAACATCGCTCAGCTCTACTTGGCCAATCCCTTGGGACGGTGGGGAATCGAACTAAAAAGCAATGGTCAGTTTATCGGAACCATTGATTTGCACAAGATTGATACTGTTCTTAAGAAGGCAGCTATTGGTTACATTATCAATAAAAAGTATTGGAATCAAGGATTGACAACAGAAGCCAATCGTGCTGTGATTGAGCTGGCTTTTGAGAAGATTGGAATGAACAAGTTGACCGCCCTACACGATAAAGATAATCCCGCATCTGGAAGAGTCATGGAGAAATCAGGTATGCTCTTTTCCCATGAAGAACCCTATGCCAGATTGGACAAAGAAGAACCAGGCCGAATCGTTACAAGAGTTCATTATGTCTTGACCAAGGAAGACTATTTTGCAAATAAATAAGCAGTTGAAAAGAAATTTTCAACTGTTTTTTCTTCCTCTTACGAATAACTTAAGAGAGGAGAAAATATGGAAGCAATTATCGAGAAAATCAAAGAGTATAAAATCATTGTCATCTGTGCAGGTCTGGGCTTGCTTGTAGGCGGATTTTTCCTACTAAAACCAACGTCACAAACACCTGTCAAGGAAACGAATTTGCAGGCTGAAGTTGCAGCTGTTTCAAAGGATTCATCTACCGAAAAAGAAGTGAAAAAGGAGGAAAAGGAAGAGCCTCTGGAACAAGATCAGATCACAGTGGATGTAAAAGGTGCTGTCAAATCGCCAGGGATTTATGATTTGCCAGTAGGGAGTCGGATTCATGATGCCGTTCAGAAGGCAGGTGGCTTGACAGAGGAGGCAGATAGCAAGTCGCTCAATCTTGCTCAGAAAGTCAGTGACGAGGTTCTTGTCTATGTTCCAACTAAGGGAGAAGAAGCAGTTAGTCAGCAGGCTGCCTCTGGAACGACTCCTTCGACAAGTAAAGAAAAGAAGGTCAACCTCAATAAAGCTAGTCTGGAAGAACTTAAGCAGGTCAAGGGCTTGGGAGGAAAACGAGCCCAAGATATTATCGACCATCGTGAGGCAAATGGCAAGTTCAAGTCGGTAGACGAACTCAAGAAGGTCTCTGGTATTGGAGCCAAGACTATAGAAAATTTAAAAGACTATGTTACAGTGGACTAAGAGTTTCCCTATCCCCCTAATCTATCTGAGTTTTTTATTGCTTTGGCTTTACTATGCTATTTTTGGAGCGTCCTATCTCGCACTGCTAGGTTTTGTTTTTTTGCTGGTCTGCCTCTTTTTCCAATTTCCTTGGAAATTGGCTGGTAAAGTTTTAGCGATTTGTGGCTTCTTTGGCTTCTGGTTTTTGTTTCAAACTTGGCAGCAGAGTCAAGCTAGTCAAGACTTAGTCGCTTATGTTGAAAAGGTGAGGATTTTACCAGATACCATTAAGGTTAATGGAGATAGTCTGTCATTTCGGGGCAAGGCTGACGGCCGTACCTTCCAAATTTACTATAAACTCCAGTCCGAGGAGGAGAAAGAGCACTTTCAGGCCTTAACAGATCTTCATGAGATTGAACTAGAAGGAAAACTTTCCGAGCCAGAAGGACAGAGAAATTTTGGTGGATTTGACTACCAAGCCTATCTAAAGACTCAAGGAATTTACCAAACTTTGACTATCAAGAGTATCCAGTCAATGAAACAGGTTAGAAGATGGGATATAGGAGAAAATCTGTCTGGTTTACGTCGGAAGGCTGTAGTTTGGATCAAGATGCACTTTCCAGATCCTATGCGCAACTATATGACAGGTCTTCTTTTAGGACATTTGGACACGGACTTTGAGGAGATGAATGAGCTTTATTCCAGTCTTGGAATTATTCACCTTTTTGCCTTATCAGGTATGCAGGTGGGCTTCTTTATGGATGCCTTTAAGAAACTCCTCTTGCGATTGGGCTTGACTCAAGAAAAGTTGAAGTGGCTGACCTATCCCTTTTCCCTTATCTATGCAGGTCTGACAGGATTTTCAGCCTCAGTCATTCGCAGTCTCTTGCAAAAGTTACTGGCTCAACATGGTGTTAAGGGCTTGGACAATTTTGCCTTGACGGTGCTTGTCCTCTTTATCATCATGCCCAACTTTTTCCTGACAGCAGGAGGAGTCTTGTCCTGCGCTTATGCTTTTATCTTGACTATGACAAGCAAAGAAGGGGAGGGGCTCAAGGCTGTTGCCAGAGAAAGTTTGGTTATTTCTTTGGGAATATTGCCCATTCTATCCTTCTATTTTGCAGAATTTCAGCCTTGGTCTATCCTTTTGACCTTTGTCTTTTCCTTTCTGTTTGATGTGGTATTCTTACCGCTTTTGTCCATCTTATTTATTCTCTCTTTTGTTTACCCAGTCACTCAGTTTAACCTTATCTTTGAGTGGTTGGAGAACATCATTCGCTTGGTATCGCAGCTGGCAAGTAGGCCCCTGGTCTTTGGTCAACCCAACGCATGGCTGTTGATTCTACTGTTAATTTCCTTGGCAATACTGTATGATTTTAGGAAAAACATCAAAAGAGTAGCTGGAGTCAGCTTATTGATTATAGGTCTCTTTTTCCTAACCAAACATCCGCTGGAAAATGAAATCACCATGCTGGATGTCGGGCAAGGAGAAAGTATTTTCCTACGGGATGTAACTGGGAAAACCATTCTCATAGACGTGGGAGGCAAGGCAGAGTCTGATAAGAAAATCGAAAAATGGCAAGAAAAGGCGACGACCAGCAATGCCCAGCGAACCGTGATTCCCTATCTAAAAAGTCGCGGAGTAGCCAAAATTGACCAGCTGATTTTGACCAATACAGACAAGGAACATGTTGGTGATTTGCTGGAGGTGACCAAGGCTTTCCATGTCGGGGAGATTTTAGTATCAAAAGGAAATTTGACACAGAAGGAATTTGTAGCGGAACTAGAAGCAAGTCAAAACAAGGTACGTAGTGTGGCAGCTGGGGAGAATTTCCCGATTTTTGGCAGTCACTTAGAAGTCCTATCTCCAAGGCAGATTGGAGATAGGGATCGTGATGGTTCCCTGGTTCTTTATGGAAAACTCTTAGATAAGCACTTTCTCTTCACAGGAAATTTGAAAGAGAAGGGAGAGAAGGAACTTTTAAAGCAATACCCTAACTTAGAGGTGGATGTCTTGAAAGCAGGCCAACATGGTGCTAAAACCTCATCAAATCCAGCTTTTCTAGAAAAACTCAAACCAGAGATTACTCTCATTTCAGTTGGAAAAAACAATCGTGCGAAACTCCCCCATCAGGAAACCTTGACACGACTGGAAAGTATCAAGAGTAAGATTTACCGAACTGACCAGCAAGGGGCTATCCGCTTTAAAGGATGGAATAGTTGTAGAATTGAAACGGTTCGATAAAATAGACAAACTTTTCGAAAAATTGACTTTTTATCTTGACAAGGGATAGAAAACTTGGTATCATATAAAAGTTGAGAAAAGCAGAAGTGAGAGCTTCTCGCCTTGTGACATCAAGTTGCCTGGCCCTACGGATGAAAAGTTTCTAAGAAACGCTATCATAACGTGCGGGCTTGTATCATTACGAGTCCGCTATTGTTTTTCTCTAATAATAAAAAAGAGGTGAAAACCATAGCAAAGCAAGACTTATTCATCAATGATGAAATTCGTGTACGTGAAGTTCGCTTGATCGGTCTTGAGGGAGAACAGCTAGGTATCAAGCCACTCAGCGAAGCGCAAGCATTGGCTGATAGTGCAAATGTTGACTTAGTATTGATTCAACCCCAAGCAAAACCGCCTGTTGCTAAAATTATGGACTACGGTAAGTTCAAATTTGAGTATCAGAAAAAGCAAAAAGAACAACGTAAAAAACAAAGTGTTGTTACTGTGAAAGAAGTTCGTCTGAGTCCAACTATCGACAAGGGTGACTTTGACACAAAACTTCGCAATGCACGTAAATTCCTTGAAAAAGGAAATAAAGTTAAGGTATCTATCCGCTTTAAGGGTCGTATGATTACCCATAAAGAGATTGGTGCAAAAGTTTTAGCCGAGTTTGCTGAAGCAACACAAGATATTGCCATCATCGAACAACGAGCTAAGATGGATGGACGCCAAATGTTCATGCAATTGGCGCCAGCAACTGACAAAAAATAATTGTCAGAAAGTTAAATAAAGGAGAAAAAATCATGCCAAAACAAAAAACACACCGCGCATCAGCTAAACGTTTCAAACGTACAGGTTCTGGTGGACTTAAACGTTTCCGTGCTTACACTTCTCACCGTTTCCACGGAAAAACTAAGAAACAACGTCGTCATCTTCGTAAAGCATCTATGGTGCATTCAGGAGATTTCAAACGTATCAAAGCAATGCTTACTCGCTTGAAATAATAGCCTAATAGTAAGTAAACAATTCTAGGAAATATTTGGAGGAAATAAAACATGGCACGTGTTAAAGGTGGCGTTGTATCACGCAAACGTCGTAAACGTATTCTTAAATTAGCAAAAGGTTACTATGGAGCTAAACACATCTTGTTCCGTACTGCAAAAGAACAAGTAATGAACTCTTACTACTATGCATACCGTGACCGTCGTCAGAAAAAACGTGACTTCCGTAAATTGTGGATCACTCGTATCAATGCGGCAGCTCGTTTGAACGGACTTTCATACTCACAATTGATGCATGGTTTGAAATTGGCTGAAATCGAAGTTAACCGTAAAATGCTTGCTGACTTGGCTGTTAACGATGCAGCAGCTTTCACAGCTCTTGCAGATGCAGCTAAAGCAAAACTTGGTAAATAATAATTGATAAGACTGGAACAGGATTGTCCCAGTCTTTTTAAAAATAAAGGAGAAAGCTATGGCTTCAAAAATGCTACACACTTGTTTGCGAGTAGAAAACCTTGAAAAATCAATCGCATTTTATCAAGATGCTTTTGGATTTAAAGAATTGCGTCGCAGAGATTTTCCAGATTATGCCTTCACCATTGTCTATTTAGGACTTGATGGTGATGACTACGAGTTGGAGTTGACCTATAACTATGACCACGGTCCTTATGTGGTAGGTGATGGCTTTGCCCATATTGCCCTCAGTACACCTGACCTTGAGGCGCTTCATCAAGAACATAGCGCGAAGGGCTATGAGGTTACAGCGCCTAATGGACTTCCAGGAACTCAACCAAACTATTACTTTGTCAAGGATCCTGATGGCTACAAGGTTGAAGTCATTCGTGAAAAATAATCCAGTAAGGTCAAGTAGAATGTTCGTTTTCTACTTGACTTTTTTTCTTTGAAAGAGTATACTAATACAAATTTAACCTTTAAGGGGAGTCCAGAGAGACTCACAAGGTGTCAGATAAAAGTGATAGGGAACTCTCTGTGGAGACTTTTTAAGTGTGCGCATGAGTTCTGTCCTATCTCGACTGAGACCTTGCTATTGCAAGGTCTTTTCTTTATCTGATCCCCTTAAAATTTAAGGAGGAAAATCATGAATCCCACATGTAAGAAGCGTTTGGGTGCGATTCGTTTGGAAACCATGAAGGTGGTTGCACAGGAGGAAATTGCGCCAGCAATCTTTGAATTAGTCCTAGAAGGGGAGATGGTTGAAGCGATGCGAGCAGGTCAATTTCTACATTTGCGTGTGCCTGATGATGCCCATCTCTTGCGTCGTCCTATTTCAATTTCGTCTATTGACAAGGCTAAGAAGCAGTGTCGGCTCATTTATCGGATTGAAGGTGCTGGGACAGCTATTTTTTCAACATTAAGTCAGGGTGATACACTTGATGTGATGGGACCTCAGGGGAACGGTTTTGACTTGTCTGATCTGGACGACCAGAGCCAAGTTCTCCTCGTTGGTGGGGGGATTGGTGTTCCGCCCTTGCTTGAGGTAGCCAAGGAATTGTATGCGCGTGGGGTGAAAGTAGTAACAGTTCTCGGTTTTGCTAACAAGGATGCTGTTATTCTCGAAAAGGAATTGGCCCAATATGGTCAGGTCTTTGTAACGACAGATGATGGTTCTTATGGCATCAAGGGAAATGTGTCCGTCGTCATCAATGAATTAGAAAATCAGTTTGACGCCGTCTACTCATGTGGGGCTCCAGGAATGATGAAGTACATCAATCAAAGGTTTTATGACCACCCAAGAGCCTATCTATCTCTAGAATCTCGTATGGCTTGTGGGATGGGAGCTTGCTATGCCTGTGTCCTAAAAGTGCCAGATAGTGAGACTGTCAGTCAACGCGTCTGTGAAGATGGCCCTGTTTTTCGCACAGGGACAGTTGTATTATAAGGAGAAAGTCATGACTACAAATCGTTTACAAGTTTCTCTACCTGGCTTGGATTTGAAAAATCCCATCATTCCAGCATCAGGCTGTTTTGGTTTTGGTCAAGAATATGCCAAGTACTATGATTTAGACCTTTTAGGATCTATTATGATCAAGGCGACGACCCTTGAACCGCGTTTTGGCAATCCAACTCCCAGGGTGGCAGAGACCCCTGCTGGTATGCTCAATGCAATCGGCTTGCAAAATCCGGGTTTAGAAGCTGTTTTGGCTGAAAAACTGCCTTGGCTGGAAAGAGAGTATCCTACGCTTCCCATCATCGCCAATGTTGCAGGCTTTTCAAAACAAGAGTATGCTTCCATTTCTCAGGGAATTTCCAAGGCAGCAAATGTAAAAGCTATCGAGCTTAATATCTCCTGCCCGAATGTAGATCACGGCAATCATGGACTTCTGATTGGGCAAGATCCTGACTTGGCTTATGAAGTGGTAAAGGCAGCTGTGGAAGCCTCTGATGTGCCAGTTTATGTTAAGTTAACCCCTAGCGTGACGGATATTGTCACCGTCGCCAAAGCCGCAGAAGATGCGGGAGCAAGTGGCTTAACCATGATCAATACTCTAGTCGGTATGCGCTTTGACCTCAAAACCAGAAAGCCAATCCTAGCCAATGGAACGGGTGGGATGTCAGGCCCAGCAGTCTTTCCAGTAGCCCTCAAACTCATCCGACAAGTTGCCCAAACAACAGACCTGCCCATCATTGGAATGGGAGGAGTGGATTCGGCAGAGGCTGCACTAGAAATGTATCTGGCTGGAGCGTCTGCCATCGGAGTTGGAACAGCCAACTTTACCAATCCTTATGCCTGTCCTGATATTATCGAACATCTACCAAAAGTCATGGACAAATATGGCATTAGCAGTTTGGAAGATCTCCGTAAGGAAGTCAAAGCCAGTCTGAGATAAGCTAGGTCTTCCTTATTGTCAACAAGAAATAGAATCTTCATCAATTTGTAATATTTCCGTTAGTCAACTATGTTACAATAGGTTTTATAAAATAGTAATAGTGTAGATAGTTTTCTACTGAGGAGAATAAAATGAAGAAGATACTACTTGCAAGTACTGTCGTTCTTTCTATGGCAGGATTTGCAAAGACATCTGTATATGCTGAAGAATCTCAGGTTACGAAAAAAACTCAGACTACAGATGTAGTCGAGAAAAAAGAGGAAGCTACTCCCAAGAAAGAAGTTCCTAAAGTCGAGGCGAAGAAAGAGCCAGCTGTAAAAGAGGAAAATTCTTCTAAAGATGACTCATCCAAAAAGAAAAAAAATGAGGACGTTATCAAGGAAGGTTGGAGAAAAGAGCAAGGAAACTGGCGTTTTTATGAAAATAACCAGCCCGTCGTAAACTGGAAAAAAATTAGTGGCACTTGGTATTACTTTGATAAAAACGGCATTATGCTCAGTAATACCATAGTTGATGATTACCTTGTCAAAGGTAGTGGTGCCATGGCAGAAAACGCTTGGGTGAAAATATCTGACAAGTGGTACTATGCAACAGCTTCA
>NZ_JALDWB010000015.1:0-820 GCF_023110435.1 Streptococcus oralis | reverse complement strand
CTTCAGCATCAGTATCTGCAAGCCAATCAGCTTCAGCATCAGTATCTGCAAGCCAATCAGCTTCAGCGTCTGTATCAGCTAGCCAATCAGCTTCAGCATCAGTATCAGCTAGCCAATCAGCTTCAGCATCTGTATCTGCAAGCGAATCAACTAGCGCATCAGTATCAGCTAGTCAATCAGCTTCAGCATCAGTATCTGCAAGTCAATCAACTTCAGCATCAGTATCTGCAAGCCAATCAGCTTCAGCATCAGTATCTGCAAGCCAATCAGCTTCAGCGTCTGTATCAGCTAGCCAATCAGCTTCAGCATCAGTATCAGCTAGCCAATCAGCTTCAGCATCAGTATCTGCAAGCCAATCAGCAAGCGCATCAGTAAGCTCAAGCCAATCAGCTTCAGCGTCTGTATCAGCTAGCGAATCAACTAGCGCATCAGTAAGCTCAAGCCAATCAGCTTCAGCATCTGTAAGTGCAAGCCAATCAGCTTCAGCATCTGTAAGCTCAAGCCAATCAGCTTCAGCATCAGTATCTGCAAGCCAATCAGCTTCAGCATCAGTATCAGCTAGTCAATCAACTTCAGCATCTATAAGTGCAAGCCAATCAGCTTCAGCGTCTGTATCAGCTAGCCAATCAGCTTCAGCATCTGTAAGTGCAAGCCAATCAGCTTCAGCGTCTGTATCTGCAAGCGAATCAACTAGCGCATCAGTATCAGCTAGTCAATCAGCTTCAGCATCAGTATCTGCAAGCCAATCAGCTTCAGCGTCTGTATCAGCTAGCCAATCAGCTTCAGCATCAGTATCAGCTAGCCAATCAGCTTCAGCATC
>NZ_JALDWB010000014.1:749-1149 GCF_023110435.1 Streptococcus oralis | reverse complement strand
TACTGATGCGCTAGTTGATTCGCTTGCAGATACTGATGCTGAAGTTGATTGACTTGCAGATACTGATGCTGAAGCTGATTGGCTTGCAGATACTGATGCTGAAGCTGATTGACTTGAGCTTACAGATGCTGAAGCTGATTGACTAGCTGATACAGACGCTGAAGCTGATTGACTAGCTGATACTGATGCGCTAGTTGATTCGCTTGCAGATACTGATGCTGAAGCTGATTGGCTTGCAGATACTGATGCTGAAGCTGATTGACTTGCAGATACAGACGCTGAAGCTGATTGGCTAGCTGATACTGATGCTGATTGGCTTGCACTTGCTGAAGCGCTTTGGCTAGCATTTGCTGAGCTTGATGCTGATTGGCTTGCACTTACAGATGCTGATGCGCTTTGA
>NZ_JALDWB010000014.1:0-649 GCF_023110435.1 Streptococcus oralis | reverse complement strand
CTAGCACTAATTGACGCAGAGTGGCTCGCGCTTGCTGAGATAGAAGCTGAGTTCTGGTTGTTAGATGCTGAAGCTGATGCACTTTGGCTTGCTGATACTGATGCGCTTGCTGATTGACTTGCACTTACAGAAGCTGAAGCTGATTGGCTTGCTGATACTGATGCTGAGTCGCTTGCACTTACAGAAGCTGATGCACTTTGGCTTGCACTAATTGACGCAGAGTGGCTCGCGCTTGCTGAGATAGAAGCTGAGTTCTGGTCGTTAGATGCTGAAGCTGAAGCACTTTGGCTTGCAGATACTGATGCGCTAACTGATTGACTTGCACTTACAGAAGCTGAAGCTGATTGGCTTGCTGATACTGATGCTGAGTCGCTTGCACTTACAGACGCTGATGCGCTTTGACTAGCACTAATTGACGCAGAGTGGCTCGCGCTTGCTGAGATAGAAGCTGAGTTCTGGTTGTTAGATGCTGAAGCTGAAGCACTTTGGCTTGCAGATACTGATGCGCTTGCTGATTGACTTGCACTTACAGATGCTGATGCACTTTGGCTAGCTGATACAGATGCTGAGTGGCTTGCACTTGCTGAAGCACTTTGACTAGCACTTGCTGAGCTTGATGCTGATTGGCTCGCACTGATGCTTGCTGATA
>NZ_JALDWB010000013.1:0-1396 GCF_023110435.1 Streptococcus oralis | reverse complement strand
CCAGGTCGATGAATGAAGTTCTACGTCTTTGGTCATTGGTCACCTCGCGGAATCATTCCCAGAGTTTCTAAGTTTTGTACCAGAGTAGGATTAGAAGAAAGACCATTTAGAAAATCATCTCTCAACTGAGCATCTTGTTGGAGCCACTGTCCCATCATACTTAAAATTTCACTATTGGCACGCCGATATAGGTCGCCAACTTCATTCACTTTGTTGAGCATTTTAGAATAGTGATCCATTGCTTTAGAAGCTTCTCATTTGTGAAAAGGCACTTAAATGAATATTAAGTGCCAATATCAAAAATATTATAGCTGATTTTCTTTTACTTCCTCAAACCATTTTTCAAACTCTAGACGTGGAAGCAATTCTTCATCCTTGTCATAACGTCCTTCATAGCTATAGCGACTATCAAGACTGTTTTTCTGAGCATCATAAATCAACCACATTTCAGTTGGATGTTCGCGATTGTATTCTTGGCAAAGCTTAACCATTCTTTTTATATCTTGTGCACCAATTCTTAATAGACTAAACTGAATTTCATCCGAACTATCTATTTTATTAGGTAGGTAATCCGAAATCTCATCTCTATCCAGATAATGATTATTAGATTTAAAAAAAACATCAAATCTATAAAAACCATCAGCAACGCAATAAATAAATATTTTATCTGCTTGATTTTGCACATATTCCATTGCTAACGAAACCATATCAATCTGGATTTCCATAAATTTATCTTCAAATTGTGTCATATTATTCTCTCTTTATCTGTTTATATTTGGAATTATTTCGTTATATTTTTTCCCATCAATCTTATAATTAACTTCAAAGCTAGTTGGTCTCATTGAAGAGCCCTCGTAGTTAATTTTAACGTCTACTTCAACTTTCTTTGGTGGGTTTGATTTTAAAGCATCTGCCCAATCACGTTCAATACGACGGTATTCTTTTAAGTTGACATCTTTAGCTTGTGAAACAAGGTTATCTAACTCAGGTGATCCACCAAATAGATCGCCGAATATATGTCCTGCATGATCCCCGATTTCTTTATCTGGAGTATTCGAATTATGAGGTAATCTACCTTCATGGAGTTTTAGTTGTAAATCTTCGGCATACGCCCGATCAATACGCCCCACCTCATCAGTACGGTAAAGATAGCTATGCTCTCCAGCCTCATATACAACATTAGGTTTCGGAACTTTTCCATCCAGATGACTTCCATCTTTCAAGATCTCACTAGCATCTTCTATCCAATGTTTAGTTTGCGATGTTCCTAGCCCACCTCCAGTTTGACCTCCTAGTCTAGGAGTTTTCTTACCTCCCAATTCCATCACATCATCCACACTACCGTCTAGATTCTTCGCGAAAGCACTGAGATTATCTGCTAGATGTGTTAGCTTCC
>NZ_JALDWB010000012.1:0-3290 GCF_023110435.1 Streptococcus oralis | reverse complement strand
CCAGGTCGATGAATGAAGTTCTACGTCTTTGGTCATTGGTCACCTCGCGGAATCATTCCCAGAGTTTCTAAGTTTTGGACGAGAGTAGGATTAGAAGAAAGACCATTGAGAAAATCATCTCTCAACTGGGCATCTTGTTGGAGCCACTGTCCCATCATACTTAAAATTTCACTATTGGCTCGCCGATATAGGTCGCCAACTTCATTCACTTTGTTGAGCATTTTAGAATAGTGATCCATTGCCTTGGAAGCTTCTCCACCCTCATAATATTTTGTTTCAGAAAGGCTCTTCAATTTTGGAGCCAAATTGTTTTGAAATGAAACCTCAACTGTGGTGATATAACGCATGATTGCCTGTAATTCATCAGGATTCATGACGATTTCGTTAGATCCACCACCATCCATTGTAGTAGCTTCAATTAGAACCATTTTCAAAATCCTCCTCTCTAAACGGAATAGAAAGCCAATTATACAATCTCTCAAGGAAATAGTATTGACTAAAACGATATAACTCCTCTTGATTCACATCAAATCCCAGCAATTCTCCCCCTTCTTCAACAAAGAGATAAGAAGCTGATAATAATGCTGCGTGTCTGGTCTCGCACATTTGTTCCAAAGGATAATACTGTACCATCAGAACTTGATCAGATGCTAAAGCTGTTTCGATATCAGAAGTGAGTTGTCTTCTTTCAGTTAGAAAATCTACCTCATCTTCCAGAGAAATCCTTGTCACAAGCGATAGCTTATCTTGAAGCAATAATAAGCGACTCATAGGACTAATCTTGGCAAGTTGATATCCCTGACCAGTATCAATGATAAGAATAGAGAAGTCGCTGTCACGGCAGTGCATGAAATAGAAATTATTCAGAATGACCAAGGTTATTCCTAAGCAATACTCCCGTAGAGTTTCAACTATGGTAAAACCTGATTTTGTCAAAGAACCATCCTCATTAACTAGGCCTTTTTTCTCAAGAGCTTCCTTAGCTATCGTCCACACTAGTTCAGAAGCAGTTACAATATCGTCTAGTGTTGGCAAACCAGGCATTAGTTCACCATCAAAGGCACCAATCAGATAATGGAGTTCATGAATAGAAAATATTTCTTTATTTGACATATTTACAACCCCTTAATTGATGAAACTTCCGATGAACCATTATAGCTATCAATGGAGTTTTTCAAACTTGTTACTGCTTTTTCATGTTCTTCCATAATAGATCTCAAATCTTTGTGGTATTTATGGATGATGTCTAGATAGGACTCAAAAGCCACCTTTGTTTTCCCAGACCACTTGGCTGACTGGAGATAACTTTTTAATTGAGTGACAGTTTGGTAAGAATTTGTCAATTCTTGATTAATTTCTTTTGAAAGCTGAATAGCTGTCTCTAGATCTTTATACTTTATTTTTAAATCTGCCATGGAACTTACCTCCTTCTACGGTTTCTTTTCCTACGTTCTTCAGCTTGACGTCTTGCCTCTGCTTCCCTCTCTCGGCGTTCTTGCTCAGCCAATCGAGCATAATACTGATATCGTTCATAAGCTGCATCAACCGCACGAGACAATTTGCTTACGTCACTTGATTGATTTGAAATAACTGATTCTACTTTTGTTTTAACCCTATTTTCGCTATCACTAAAAACATCCTCTGGAATAATAGATAAACTCATAGAAGGTCGTGAACTATTATAGCTGTCAACTTTTCCCTCTATCATTTTTAATTTAGTCTTAAAACTTTTCAATTGACTATTCAGATCATTATATAAAGTCTTATATTGTTCCCTTTTCTTTTCTGTTGGTGTCCCAAACCATGCATCCCAAAGTGACATAATGAGTATCCTCCTTTTTTATCATCATTCAGTTCAGAAGATCGGTTAAAATCCTGAATCGAATCAGGAAAAGTGACGTCATCTAACTCATCTAATTTTTTACTATCCATATCCATTAACAAATGTCAGAAAATAAAGCGATTATCTTCTATAAATCTCTCATTAGGAATCTAATTTTTTTAACATTTCTGCTTTTTTTCTTTCAAGTTCTTGACGCTGCTCTTCTGTTATCTCGTTCTTATAATTAGGATTTGACAAAAATGGAACATTGGTCTTTGGAGATTCGCCAAAAATTTCTCTTTCGGCGTTCTCAATATCTTCCATCTTCTTCACTCCTGCTTTTTCCCAATTTTCTAAAGTATACTCTAAATCTCTAATAATCTGACGTCCATCATCATAAGTGAGACTCTGTAATTCTTTAATAGCACTATTTAGAATTGTTAATTTATTTTTTTAGTATATGGTATTGGAGGGTTTATAGATCGGTGTTCAGCAATCCATCGATATAAATTTTGCCCATATTTTTTCAATTGATTATGTAGCTCACGACCAAATTTTAAATACTTTGTCTCAGACCAATCATCTTTATTAAATAAATCAACAACTCGTTTTTTATTCTGAATAATGTTCCCCACTTCATCCAAAATCTCATTTTGATAAACAGCTTCTGAAATATGAACGGTCAATTCCTGATTGATATGATCTACTCTAAATTTTTCTGTAAATAAAGGATAATCATCAAAAACACTATTCCCTTTTTCATCCATCTTAATAAATTTTTTATATGATACGAGTTTTAATTTAGTCTGAATCTCTTCAATAAAACGATTGAAGTGTTTCCCTGTATTGGCATAATATACTCCATCAGAATTTTTTAAAACATTATCCGACATATATGCAATGTCAGAATAAGAGATAGTTATTCCATCAGGAGAATATTTATCACGAATTTCACCCAATAAAGCATATACAACATTTGCTTCATTCTTTGATAGATCTCCAAGATCAAAATATTTTGGAAAGTCTCTATCATATTGAATAACAGCCCTATACTGTTTTTGATTTACATCTTTTAATTTTGCCATCTACTAACTTTTTAAACTCCGTTTTTTCTAAGGTTATGCAGGAATCTCCCTTATATTTTATCATATTTTATACTCAAAGAAAAACTATGATAGACTTCCTAGCCTATAAGATTATTGAATCTCTTAGTTTACCTTGCATTTCTAGGACTTTTATTTTGTTCTATTCTTGTTGCCTTGCGTTTCTCAGACTTTATACTCTTAAAATCCTTGGTATCACTAGCTTTATACTATCCCCTAACTAATATAATTTAAGTAATTTTAATAACTTATATATAACTAAAATTATTAGTAATTATTTTTCGTAATGATAAATTGCAAGAATAAGTGCAACATTTACTCTAACTCATCCACTAGAGCCTCATAAGCAGTTCTGTAAGCTAAAC
>NZ_JALDWB010000011.1:0-3557 GCF_023110435.1 Streptococcus oralis | reverse complement strand
ACGACTAACAAGGTTGGTTATAAGCGAACTGAATCTGTGACAGATCCCTATGGCCATCCCGTCGGTACCAAGGAAGTCGTCCCCGCTGAGATTGGGATTGACGAACTCTACAAGGTTGATAGCCCTTATAGAACGGCTCTACAGAAAAGCTACGAGGAGTTCAAAAAAAGTAAGGACTATAAGGAACACAGGCTGACGGAGACAGAATATGTCCAAGCCATGCATCAAACCCGAGCTTTCGAGTATGTGTCGATTGATGACGAGAAGTCCAAGATAGAGATGTGGCGAGATATCGCTCTAGGAGCTGGCCTTGTTGTCTTGAGTATTTTCTGTCCCCCAGCAGGAGCCGTAGCAGGAGTGGCCTTGGCTAGTGCTGAAATGTACTCAGCAGCGACCGGTAAGGACTGGGGCACAGGTCGGAAGTTAGATGCGACCGAGAGAACACTGAGAGGAACCTTTGCCTTGTTTGACTTGATACCAGCAGGGAAATACCTAGGAACCTTAGCCAAGACAGGAAAGACAGCAGGGCTTACTGCCGTTAAGAACAGTCTGAAAACGACTTTGAAAGAAGGCTTGGAACAAGGAGTTAAGAACCTGGATAGTTTCAAAGGTGTCTTGAAGAATGCCAAGGGCTTGGGGGATAATGTCTTTTCTAAAATTAAAAACTATGGCAAACAGTTAGACAATCTCCGACCAAGTAAGATTCTATCGAATTCGGCAGATGCTCTAAGCGATGGTTTGCGCCATGCAGATAATGTTTTAAGTGAAGCCGCACAGAACTTCCGTCTGAATATTGGGCTAGAGCCACAACTAGCAGATGGTGTTCTATCAAGTGGTGGAGGGAAGCTAACACATCTAGCAGATAATCTCAGTGCTTTCGCGAAGAATCTAGACGGTAGTGTGGATGATGTGATGGAAGCAGGGAGTAAAGCTGGACAGGATATGTCGGATGATGTAGCTAGAGGTCTAGAAGAAGCTGGGAAGAAAGGCGCTTCATACCCAAGTACTTACGATGAAAGGATTAATCAAACACCAGTCAATAATGGTTCGTGGACTGGCGACCGTGGAGAATCAAAATTTATTTCTGAATTGGATGAAGTCAATGATGTTTTAAAACAATACGATATTGATGGTATTGAATATAAAGATGGAATTCCTGATTTTTCTCCTGTTTCAGAGGGTGAGATTAGTCATCCTGATATGGGTATTGACAGAAATAAAAACTTTAAAGTTGCCGATGAACTTTTAGCAAAACAATTGGACGTGCCTAGAAAAGAGATTACAAAACTTCGGAAACAAGGGAAGCTCACTTGGCATGAATTAAATGATATGGAAACAATGCAATTAGTTCCATCTGTTGTCAATAGTAAATTTGGACATCTAGGTGGGGTAGCGGAAGTTAAAAAACTATTAGGTTTATAGAAAGAAAGGTTGTAAAAAACAATGGAAATAAATCATAAGACTTTTGGTAAAATAAAATTTAATTACGGTTGGACAAAAGATATTTCTCTAGATATCTTCAATAAACACCATGTTTTGGAAATCAATATTGATGCGGATGAAGATGCTGAATTTGAAATTAATCAGGAAAAAGCTTATATATTTTTCAATAATCACTTAGATGAAATAGTAAAAGAGGCAGATTCTGCAATTATATCATATTACAATCGTGAAATATCAGATATTGTTTCAAGCTACACGAATAATAACGAAAAAAAATATTTTTTAGATATAATTGGAGACAAAGATAAAATTTATTCTTTGTTGCAACCCAAACAAATCATGTTTCCTTTAACTTTTGATGAAAATATTGAAGAGTTTGGTTTTTTATGTGAGTGTGATTGGGATAAAGAAAATGGCATAGGAATAAAATTTGTTAATGGCGTATTGTCTGAAATTGGTTATCAGGATATACTCCTATAAGAATATGTTTTCTTATAATTATTTGTAGTTTTTATATTTATTGAATTAAGAAAAACACTTATTGATTCCATTAAGTGTTTTTCACGCTGAGTCAGCAGATTGGTGGTACTAGAGAAGGTATGTCTTGGCATCATACTGAATTCCCGGGACAAATGGAATTGGTTCCATTTTGAATACATAATGTTATTCCACATAATGGAGGAAGAACAATAGGTATGTGGGCTTATGCACCTAGATAGGAGATGAAATGGAATCTAAAATTATTTTACCTTTACCAACAGATACATTACTGAAAGAAAAAGAAAAAATATGGAGAGTGATTCTTCATGAAGATTATAAAGATTTTATAAAAAAAGAAAACGGCTTAATTCCAACCAAACGATATTTTAATTTCAGTAGAAATGAGAAAGTGGTTGAGCGTTTCTTAGCAATACTGAATATTTCAGGCGATAGACTGGAAGATACTTATTATATTGGTGTTGTAAGTACTCAATTAGAAGGAAGAATGGACGCTTACAATTTATAGTTGAGAATGGTAAATATGTTATAAATTAGAAAGGAAGCAGAAATGGAATTGAATATTAATCTCTTATGTTTTATGCAGAGACTAACAGATCCTTTAAAAGAATATATAAAAAATTCAGATTATAAAGAATATGTAAATAAGACATTAGAACTAACGAGTGAATCTATTAATAATATTAGAGAGTCGGATCCAGACTTACTCTATAGTAGATTAGAAAACATAGATGAAGAAGATATTTTAACTTATTTTGAACTAGATAAGGATACAAATCCAGCTGTATGGGGTTGTATTGCAAATTTCTTAGCGCTTGTTAGCTACTACTCTTATAAAGTTACTGGCGAACAATACTTGCCTGAAACCATTGAAAGTGTCGATGAAGAAACACTTAAAGATTATTTTATTAATCATAAAGAATTAATAAAATCATATAAAGAATTATCAAGTTTGAATAGCTCACTTCAGAATGAAGAGTATTTAAAAGACAAATTAGTGGCTTATTATTTTAAGTTTTTATTTGAAGATTATAATTGAGAATATGAGAATAAATAATCTGTATTTCATGCTAACTTATTCAGAGGCAATATATACCCAAATTAAAACGCAATATAAATCTCAAATTCGTGCTTCCTTAGATGATTGTTGGGATTTTTTGGAAAATAAAAATAAGACAGGAAAGGATCTCTATATTTTATTAGATGATGGAACGGACTTTAATGGGATCTTTATTTATATGCAACTAGATGAAGATGAACAAAATATTTCCATGTGGGATAACATTAGCTATGCAATTGCAGCAACTGCTAAGGAGGCATATTTATTTGAGAATCAGAAACAATTGCCTTCTCCTTTGGAAAATGTAGACTCAAGTATATTAGACTTATTTATTGAGAATTTAAAAGAAATAAACACAGTGTTTTATGAACATGTTGAAGAAATTAAAAACTTTGCAAGGAATGATTACTCACCTTCAAAAAATAATGCTATAAAAGAATTAGAGAATTTGGGTCTAATAAAATAGAAAGTCTGTATTAGATGAATTACAGGCAATCATGCGTTATATCACCACAGTTGAGGTTTCATTTCAAAACAATTTGGCTCCAAAATTGAA
>NZ_JALDWB010000010.1:0-4654 GCF_023110435.1 Streptococcus oralis | reverse complement strand
GAAAAAAGTAAAAAAAGTTTCAAAAAAGTGTTGACATAGATCAACAGCTGTGATATACTAATATAGTTGTCGCTTGAGAGAGATTGAGTGACAAAGACCTTTGAAAACTGAACAAGACGAACCAATGTGCAGGGCACTACAATTGACGTTGTAGTACTGAACAATGAAAAAAACAATAAATCTGTCAGTGACAGAAATGAGTGAGAACTCAAACTTTTAATGAGAGTTTGATCCTGGCTCAGGACGAACGCTGGCGGCGTGCCTAATACATGCAAGTAGAACGCTGAAGAGAGGAGCTTGCTCTTCTTGGATGAGTTGCGAACGGGTGAGTAACGCGTAGGTAACCTGCCTGGTAGCGGGGGATAACTATTGGAAACGATAGCTAATACCGCATAATAGCAGTTATTGCATGATAACTGTTTGAAAGGTGCAAATGCATCACTACCAGATGGACCTGCGTTGTATTAGCTAGTTGGTGGGGTAACGGCTCACCAAGGCGACGATACATAGCCGACCTGAGAGGGTGATCGGCCACACTGGGACTGAGACACGGCCCAGACTCCTACGGGAGGCAGCAGTAGGGAATCTTCGGCAATGGACGGAAGTCTGACCGAGCAACGCCGCGTGAGTGAAGAAGGTTTTCGGATCGTAAAGCTCTGTTGTAAGAGAAGAACGAGTGTGAGAGTGGAAAGTTCACACTGTGACGGTATCTTATCAGAAAGGGACGGCTAACTACGTGCCAGCAGCCGCGGTAATACGTAGGTCCCGAGCGTTGTCCGGATTTATTGGGCGTAAAGCGAGCGCAGGCGGTTAGATAAGTCTGAAGTTAAAGGCTGTGGCTTAACCATAGTACGCTTTGGAAACTGTTTAACTTGAGTGCAAGAGGGGAGAGTGGAATTCCATGTGTAGCGGTGAAATGCGTAGATATATGGAGGAACACCGGTGGCGAAAGCGGCTCTCTGGCTTGTAACTGACGCTGAGGCTCGAAAGCGTGGGGAGCAAACAGGATTAGATACCCTGGTAGTCCACGCCGTAAACGATGAGTGCTAGGTGTTAGACCCTTTCCGGGGTTTAGTGCCGTAGCTAACGCATTAAGCACTCCGCCTGGGGAGTACGACCGCAAGGTTGAAACTCAAAGGAATTGACGGGGGCCCGCACAAGCGGTGGAGCATGTGGTTTAATTCGAAGCAACGCGAAGAACCTTACCAGGTCTTGACATCCCTCTGACCGCTCTAGAGATAGAGTTTTCCTTCGGGACAGAGGTGACAGGTGGTGCATGGTTGTCGTCAGCTCGTGTCGTGAGATGTTGGGTTAAGTCCCGCAACGAGCGCAACCCCTATTGTTAGTTGCCATCATTTAGTTGGGCACTCTAGCGAGACTGCCGGTAATAAACCGGAGGAAGGTGGGGATGACGTCAAATCATCATGCCCCTTATGACCTGGGCTACACACGTGCTACAATGGCTGGTACAACGAGTCGCAAGCCGGTGACGGCAAGCTAATCTCTTAAAGCCAGTCTCAGTTCGGATTGTAGGCTGCAACTCGCCTACATGAAGTCGGAATCGCTAGTAATCGCGGATCAGCACGCCGCGGTGAATACGTTCCCGGGCCTTGTACACACCGCCCGTCACACCACGAGAGTTTGTAACACCCGAAGTCGGTGAGGTAACCTTTTAGGAGCCAGCCGCCTAAGGTGGGATAGATGATTGGGGTGAAGTCGTAACAAGGTAGCCGTATCGGAAGGTGCGGCTGGATCACCTCCTTTCTAAGGATAAGGAATGCACATTGGTCTTGTTTAGTCTTGAGAGGTCTTGTGGGGCCTTAGCTCAGCTGGGAGAGCGCCTGCTTTGCACGCAGGAGGTCAGCGGTTCGATCCCGCTAGGCTCCATTGGTGAGAGATCACCAAGTAATGCACATTGAAAATTGAATATCTATATCAAATAGTAACAAGAAAATAAACCGAAACGCTGTAGTATTAAAAGAGTTTATGACTGAAAGGTCAAAAATAAGGTTAAGTTAATAAGGGCGCACGGTGGATGCCTTGGCACTAGGAGCCGAAGAAGGACGTGACAAACGACGATATGCCTTGGGTAGCTGTAAGTAAGCGATGATCCAGGGATTTCCGAATGGGGGAACCCAACAGGTACTACCTGTTACCCGCATCTGTTAAGGATGTGAGGAGGAAGACGCAGTGAACTGAAACATCTAAGTAGCTGCAGGAAGAGAAAGCAAAAGCGATTGCCTTAGTAGCGGCGAGCGAAACGGCAGGAGGGCAAACCGAAGAGTTTACTCTTCGGGGTTGTAGGACTGCAAAGTGGACTCAAAGATTATAGAAGAATGATTTGGGAAGATCAGCCAAAGAGAGTAATAGCCTCGTATTTAAAATAGTCTTTGTACCTAGCAGTATCCTGAGTACGGCGGGACACGCGAAATCCCGTCGGAATCTGGGAGGACCATCTCCCAACCCTAAATACTCCCTAGTGACCGATAGTGAACCAGTACCGTGAGGGAAAGGTGAAAAGCACCCCGGGAGGGGAGTGAAATAGAACCTGAAACCGTGTGCCTACAACAAGTTCGAGCCCGTTAATGGGTGAGAGCGTGCCTTTTGTAGAATGAACCGGCGAGTTACGATATGATGCGAGGTTAAGTTGAAGAGACGGAGCCGCAGGGAAACCGAGTCTGAATAGGGCGCTTTAGTATCATGTCGTAGACCCGAAACCATGTGACCTACCCATGAGCAGGTTGAAGGTGCGGTAAGACGCACTGGAGGACCGAACCAGGGCACGTTGAAAAGTGCTTGGATGACTTGTGGGTAGCGGAGAAATTCCAAACGAACTTGGAGATAGCTGGTTCTCTCCGAAATAGCTTTAGGGCTAGCGTCGACATAAAGATTCTTGGAGGTAGAGCACTGTTTGGGTGAGGGGTCCATCCCGGATTACCAATCTCAGATAAACTCCGAATGCCAAAGAATTATGGTCGGCAGTCAGACTGCGAGTGCTAAGATCCGTAGTCGAAAGGGAAACAGCCCAGACCACCAGCTAAGGTCCCAAAATAATTGTTAAGTGGAAAAGGATGTGGGGTTGCACAGACAACTAGGATGTTAGCTTAGAAGCAGCTATTCATTCAAAGAGTGCGTAATAGCTCACTAGTCGAGTGACCCTGCGCCGAAAATGTACCGGGGCTAAAACAATTTACCGAAGCTGTGGATACCTTTATAGGTATGGTAGGAGAGCGTTCTATGTGTGATGAAGGTGTACCGTGAGGAGTGCTGGAACGCATAGAAGTGAGAATGCCGGTATGAGTAGCGAAAGACAGGTGAGAATCCTGTCCACCGTAAGACTAAGGTTTCCAGGGGAAGGCTCGTCCGCCCTGGGTTAGTCGGGACCTAAGGAGAGACCGAAAGGTGTATCCGATGGACAACAGGTTGATATTCCTGTACTAGAGTATGTAGTGATGGAGGGACGCAGTAGGCTAACTAAAGCAGACGATTGGAAGTGTCTGTCTAAGCAGTGAGGTGTGAATTGAGTCAAATGCTTAGTTCTATAACATTGAGCTGTGATGGGGAGCGAAGTTTAGTAGCGAAGTTAGTGATGTCACACTGCCAAGAAAAGCTTCTAGCGTTTAAACATACTCTACCCGTACCGCAAACCGACACAGGTAGTCGAGGCGAGTAGCCTCAGGTGAGCGAGAGAACTCTCGTTAAGGAACTCGGCAAAATGACCCCGTAACTTCGGGAGAAGGGGTGCTGACTTAGGTCAGCCGCAGTGAATAGGCCCAAGCAACTGTTTATCAAAAACACAGCTCTCTGCTAAATCGTAAGATGATGTATAGGGGGTGACGCCTGCCCGGTGCTGGAAGGTTAAGAGGAGTGCTTAGGAGTAATCCGAAGGTATGAATTGAAGCCCCAGTAAACGGCGGCCGTAACTATAACGGTCCTAAGGTAGCGAAATTCCTTGTCGGGTAAGTTCCGACCCGCACGAAAGGCGTAATGATTTGGGCACTGTCTCAACGAGAGACTCGGTGAAATTTTAGTACCTGTGAAGATGCAGGTTACCCGCGACAGGACGGAAAGACCCCATGGAGCTTTACTGCAGTTTGATATTGAGTGTCTGTACCACATGTACAGGATAGGTAGGAGTCTATGAGATCGGGACGCCAGTTTCGAAGGAGACGTTGTTGGGATACTACCCTTGTGTTATGGCCACTCTAACCCGGATAGGTTATCCCTATCGGAGACAGTGTCTGACGGGCAGTTTGACTGGGGCGGTCGCCTCCTAAAAGGTAACGGAGGCGCCCAAAGGTTCCCTCAGAATGGTTGGAAATCATTCGCAGAGTGTAAAGGTATAAGGGAGCTTGACTGCGAGAGCTACAACTCGAGCAGGGACGAAAGTCGGGCTTAGTGATCCGGTGGTTCCGTATGGAAGGGCCATCGCTCAACGGATAAAAGCTACCCTGGGGATAACAGGCTTATCTCCCCCAAGAGTTCACATCGACGGGGAGGTTTGGCACCTCGATGTCGGCTCGTCGCATCCTGGGGCTGTAGTCGGTCCCAAGGGTTGGGCTGTTCGCCCATTAAAGCGGCACGCGAGCTGGGTTCAGAACGTCGTGAGACAGTTCGGTCCCTATCCGTCGCGGGCGTAGGAAATTTGAGAGGA